>NZ_JBHSGO010000150.1:0-8727 GCF_042654485.1 Falsiporphyromonas endometrii
TAACTATTTGTATACCATAAAGATAACTATTATTAATAACATGGAAAAGACTTAATATAGAGAAAGTTGAAACTTTTTTCAAAAAACAGAAAGGGCTGCGCCAAATGGAATTTTGACACAGCCCCCTTCCTTTTGTCTTTTTGCTCCCTTTTATTCCGGCATATCCGGTATGTTTTGTGACTCTTTGCTAATTCCGATAATCTTTTGATTGACCTTGGCGTTTTCGAATAGCTCTTTGATCTTATCGTTAAGCTCCTCGGCTGCTGCTTTTAGTCTATCATCACCATTGTCCAATGGATTTGCACCGAAATCGTTGATAAAAATAAGCGTTCTTCTGATATGATTTTCGCTTACTTTCGTTCGCTCGTGGTCACTTGTAGGAGTAGCGAATGGACCATTTTCATCTATGTAGGTTGGCAGTCCTTCAACATTAAGTTTCCCTCGTCCTATTCCTTCAAAGTCATCCTCGGCTTCACCGCGTTTTAATGTAATTTGATTACCAATCTTATCGTAGTCGAATACACCTATCGAATAACCTGTAGCAATAGATATATAATTTCCGAGGTCCACCAGTGGATTGATAAAGTATAACCCTTTCCCTTGTACAAGACGTCTGCACAATTGTTCGCTTGCGGGTCTGTATCTATTGGGATCTTTACCTAAAGCTTTATACGCATCACGAGTAGATAGGACTGCAGCTCTTTGTTTGATACTTGCCGTGTCAAACTCTTCTCTTAATTTATTCTCGGCATATACGAGCAATGCCTCTACTTTTTTTGATATTGCCGGATGTGGAAGAGTTGCAACCGTTACGGCAACTCTGAATTTGGGGCATCTTGATACAAAGCTGTCGGCAAAACTAAGTTGTTTCATTTCGGTCAATCCTCCCACTCAATTTCTATTAGATCATCTTCGTCATCTTCCCAATCGTCATCACTTTCGTCAGCTTTTATTGGCTGAACATCCTCCTCTTCATCCCATGTGATTTTACTTAGGTCAAGGTCTTGATGAGCAATATCATCCGGCTCGTGAAGACTCTCCTTGCTAAGCTCTGTCCATAGGATATCTTTGAGTTTGTCTAAGTTTTTGTGAGCCACGGCTGAGATAAATATGGTCGGAATATCTTTTGGAAGCTCTCCCTTGAGCATCTCCTGCAGTTCTTCATCTATCAAGTCACTTTTCGTAATTGCCAACACTCTATGCTTATTGGCAAGAGAAGGATTGTATTTGATTAGCTCATTGAGAAGTGTTTGATACTCTTCCCCGATATGTTCGGTATCTGCCGGTATCATAAATAGTAGAAGAGCGTTGCGTTCGATATGTCGAAGAAATTCAAGGCCAAGGCCTTTCCCTTCTGCAGCTCCCTCTATGATGCCTGGAATATCCGCCATGACAAATGATTTGTTGTCTCTATATGGAACAATACCCAGACTTGGCTCTAATGTAGTAAAAGGGTAGTTGGCTATCTTTGGCTTGGCTGTGGTAAGTACAGAGATAAGTGTAGATTTACCAACATTGGGAAGACCTACCAGTCCGACATCAGCCAGCATCTTAAGTTGGATAATAATTGTAAGCTCTTGAGAGGGTTCTCCGGGCTGTGCATATCGTGGAGCTTGGTTGGTAGCACTTTTGAAAAATGTATTTCCTTTGCCACCTTTACCACCCGAAAGAAGACAAATCTCTTGGCCATCTTCTCTTAGGTCTGCTATGTATGCACCTGTTTCTGCATTGTATATCACACTCCCTACCGGCACTTCAATCCATTTATCCTCTCCATCGGCACCCGTACATTTGTTGGCACCTCCTGGAGTTCCATTGGTGGCAAGAATATGTCGATCATATCGTAAGTGCAGAAGAGTCCAGTAATTGCGGTTTGCACGTATGTATATGTGTCCTCCTCTTCCTCCATCGCCTCCATCAGGGCCTCCTTTGGGGATATATTTTTCGCGTCTAAAGTGTCTGGATCCACGTCCACCCTTCCCGGATCGACAATAGATCTTTACGTAGTCAACAAAATTACTTGATCTTGCCATATTTATGTTATCCTTATTATAAGAGAAGCAATTGTCGTTGCTTCCTTCTGTTTATGCTACAAAGATACCTAAAGTAGCGGTTTCATTCTAAAAACTCGCTTTCAAAAGCTGAGAGGTCGTTTGAAATAAATCTCTTTCAAGTGTCTAATGACCTTTTGGATTCAAACCTTCTCCGGATAAATCCAACAATTTCTTAAAACTTTATGTCAAAGTATCAAGATACAAAAGAGGCGATGATCACAACTTATATGTCTGATACATCGCCTCTTAATATAATATGTCAATTATTGGCTGTGCCAACAATCTATTTTATTGATCTAATGAATCAATATGTTCGAAAAGACGCTGAGCAATCTCTTCAACGGTACCGGTACCTTTGATAGCACGGTGTTTGCCATGCTTTTTGTAATATTCGGCTAATGGAGCTGTCTGATTTTCGTAGACCTTGAGCCTCTTTTGAATAGTCTCAAGATTGTCGTCACTACGGCCACTTTGCTTGCCACGATTGAGAAGTCGCTCAATCAAGGTCTCTGTCGGTACTTGCAAATCCAACACTAAATGGACCTCAGTGCCATGTTTGTCAAGCATTTCGCATAGAGACTCAGCTTGTGGTACAGTGCGTGGAAAGCCATCGAAGATAATACCTTTGGTATCCTTATGCTGTTCGATGACATGCTCAATCATCCCGACGATAGTCTCATCAGGGACAAGCTTTCCTTCGTCAATATACTCCTTGGCTATCTTGCCAAGCTCGGTTCCTTTCATAATATCGGCTCGAAGCATATCTCCGGTGGAAATATGAATGAAGCCGTAGCGATTGATTAACTCTTCGCTCTGAGTCCCTTTGCCGGAACCCGGAGCTCCGAAAATAACAACGTTGGTCATGATAATTTGATTTTATAAATATCGTTGTACATGCGTCCGTAGTCATCATAATCGAGTCCGTGTCCAACAATGAAATCATTCGCTATACTGATACCGACATAGTCAGCTTCTACAGGGCATTTGCGTGCTGCAGGCTTGTCGAGCATAGTTGCAATCAGCACTTCTTTGGCACCAAGGTCATAAAAATGCTTTTTAACGTGCATCATCGTAAAACCGGAGTCGATCAGATCTTCCAAAATGACCACTATACGACCTTCAAGAGATTGTGTGACAGGCATAACCTCTTTGAGCTTATAGGTCGATTCGGTACCACTATAGCTGGAGTAGCGTGCAAAAGCAACTTCATAAAACTCATCCAATTGTTGCATAAGGTCCGATGCAAACATAAAGGATCCATTCATAATACAAACGAACAAAGGATCTTTATCCTTAAGGTCGGCATTCATCTTTTTTGCCATCTCCTTTACTGCGTTTTGTATTGTCTCAGCACTAATATATTCTTCGAAGACTTTGTCTTTAATTTTAATCTCCTTCATACCCTTTATTTTTTTAAGAATGAACAGCAAAGGTACTAAAATACCTTATTATTTGCCACAGCAACGACCTCTATGCAAATTCTTAACAAGGCAGGTAGAATCTATCAGTTCCAGCTCTTATAAGTGGTTGTTTTCAAAAACGGAATGTTGCTCCAATTGAAGCGTAAGTAATACCATATCCAAGCTCTGCATAGCCGGCAACAGTGGGTGAGAAATAATATCTAACACCTATAAAACCGCTATAAGCAAAACCGGTATTGTCGTCTGTATCCTTTCTACCATCTATTCTGCCCGAGGTATTGTCAATGTCGTAGCCCAACATCAATCCGGCATAAGTATCCAGAAGTGGTACGAACTCATAGTGGAAAGTTCCCCTTGCGCCTAAAATGAAGTGAGAGCGATCGACATGGTTGCCATTAAATTTATACCTTGATGCAGCAAAGGCTGTGTAACCTCCGACACCTATTGATGCATTGTTGTTGATAAAACCACTTGCGACGCAGTATTCGTAGGCTGCTGAAATGGGTGGTACAAGCATCTTATAACCATCCGAGTAAATCGTTCCTCCAATTCCTAAACCAACATTAAGCGTCTGATATCCTTTGGCAAAAGTTGATTGTTGAGCATTTGCTATATGGATAGAAAATGCTAATAATGAGATGATTGTAATAAGGATCTTCTTCATTGTTCTTTAATATTTCCTTAGTATTTGACTTATCTGAGTACTCAGAGTTATTTACATTCTTAGCGAAGATACCAAAAAAAAGATTTATCGATGCTTTTTGAAAAATATATTTCATTAAGATAAATCCAACCAACTTCTAATAATCCATATATAATATGTATAACCTTTGATTACATCTCTTACTACCTAATCCATATCATGACAGATATATAAATGGCCTATTGTAGGTATCGGAAGTATTCAGATGTGTCTATACATTTGCGTCAAAGCAATTTACTAAAGCAGTCAGCCTTGTATCAAGAAGCAAATCAACAGGCTTTTCTGCTATAAACTTATTTTACATAAAAGAATTATGAAAAAGATTGGAATTTATTTTGGATCATCTACAGACACCACTACCGACATTGCTAACCGTATTGCCCAAAAGCTGGGACTTGCAGGAGATGATGTATACAATGTAAGTGATGCCGATCCTGCATCTGCTGCTCAATATGAGATGCTTCTTTTGGGAAGTTCTACTTGGGGTTGTGGAGACTTGCAGGATGATTGGGAAGATTTTTTGCCCAAACTTAAGACTATGGATCTTTCCGGTAAGGAGATTGCTCTTTTTGGATGCGGTGATTCTGGCTGTTATAGCGATACATTTTGTGATGCTTTGGCCACTATCAAAGAGGAGTTGTCCTCTACCGGAGCAAGTTTTGTCGGACAGATGAGTCCGGATGGTTACACTTATGATGCTACTCGTTGCGAAGAAGATGGCAAACTGATAGGTTGTCTAATCGATGAAGCTAACGAGTCAGATGAAACTGATGATCGAATAGATACTTGGCTTTCTTCTTTTTCGCATTGATGTTTATAATTCTCTCTGATTATACTGTTTCAAATCAGTCTGTGTGTTCGGGGCTTTTTCCCCGAGCACACTATTTACTAAATATTCTCATTCAATAGTTATGCAATCGCTTTCAGTAGACTTCAAGGTTTTTCTTCATCATATCTATGAATATCAAAAAGGTGTACGCAAGATGGTGTTGTGTACCTTGTCCCGCAAAGAGATTACAGAGGCCGAAAAACGACTTTCCCATGTTGGAATAGCACATTTTAGCAGGCAGGTAAAAGGTGGTAGCAGAGCCAATCTTTTCTTTGGAGATCAAGACTGCCTTAGGGCTTTAGATCTGTTTCTGGGCGACAGACCTCTCAACAATCTTACACCTGAAGAAGATTTTATTGTTGGAGCAATGCTTGGTTACGATATAGGAGTTCAATGTAGAAGGTATTGCAAAACAAAGCAGTTGGAAAGCCAAATAAAAATAAATGTAGCTTAAGTAATATAAGTACAATAAGCATTTACTATATTCCTATTTACTTAGAATGTATAATTGATAATTTGTTATTAAAGAGCCAATGAATATATAACTTTACAAACTGATTTAGAGTAATTGAAATAAAAGCAGATTAACGATGGATCAAATCCAAAGTTAATCTGCTTTTACTATATATGATTAGTCGCGTTATCTAATCCTAATAGATTTATTAGGCCTCAACCTATTTGGGCGAATCCCGGGGTTAAGTCGTTTGAGCTTACTAACACTGGTACCATTGCGCTGAGCAATCTCCGAAAGGGTATCGCCTTTTTTGATACGGTATGTTTGGACTCTGCCTGAAGCAACATTTCTACGATTTCGAGACTTTCCGCGTTTCGAAAATTTCTTTACTGAGCCGTTAGATGATGCAGCAAATCGACCACCTCTCATATTTGCACTCTTGCTAAAATGGAAATAGTCATCCATCGGAACGCCCGCAACCAAATCGAAGAGGTGGGCCGGATTAAGAGCTACTCCCATAAAGCGACATTCGAAATGAAGATGAGGACCCGTGCTTCTTCCTGTGCTTCCACCCAGACCCAAAACTTCTCCGGCTTCGACGATATCTCCTTCATTGGCAATGCGCTTGCTCATATGACCATAGATGGTCTCAAGTCCATTTGGATGTCTTACAATAATATAATTACCGTAGCCACCGCCTTCATAGCTGCTGACACGTACTCGACCGGGAAAAGCAGATACAATCGTATCTCCGGTATTCAAAGCAATGTCTGTACCATAGTGCATCCTTCTGAAACGTGCACGATAGCCAAAATTTGATGTGATACGACGGCTCTTTATCGGCATCACGAAACCACTACAATCTATATTATATGATTCGGGGATTAGGTCTGAACTACAAGGTCTTACAAAATCACCCCAACTATTTTCTCCATACAATTCTACAGCCGGATCCAAAAGTTGATCCTTGTGTGAGCGATATTCTGCTTGCGAATTTCTACGGCTACTTTTTTCTTTTTTACCTCGGGATGTGTAATCAAGGCGGTCTGCTACGAGATTTCTAACCGAATCTCTTCGGATTACAGGGGTGCTCTGCGCTCCATTCCAAGTCGCTGTGCGACGAGTTGATTCCTGCTTTGAACGCTGGCGTTGTTTTGTGCTAACTCTACTTGTTTTGTGCTTTTTTCTAGATACTCCAAAGTCATTTGCTCGTGCTGCGCTGGTTGAAATTGTTATAAAGCACAACGAACTGCACAACGCGACTGCCAATTGTTTTATCATACCAATTAATTTTAAGTTAGAATTAATGCTATTCTAACCTACTTATGCCTCACGTAGGGGCATAAGTAGATCCTCAAGCACTTCTTTACCGCAACAAAGGTAAGTTTTTTTCTAACAAATCCAAATCAATAATTCCCTTTATTGTTATCTGGTTTGTGACAAATGTAATGTATATTGATTTTTATGTGTCAATATGTTTGTTGTTGGTTGCTTTTACACGCTTTCCGTGACACTCTGATTATTTCTTTCGATTCCTTAAGCATTATATTCTGTTTGGATTATCAAACCAACAGGTTCTTTTTATTCATTTAAAGAGAGGAGCATTATAGCATGCAAACTCTTCTTCTTAATTGAATCCGGCTCTTTATAAAACGAATTATTTTGACACTATGTATATAATGTACGCGCGCGAGAGAGTATCTTGCTGTAAGTGTTGTTCGGTTTTTATAGATTAAGTTCAAGTATTTACTCTTCGGTATGGTTTTTATTGAGCAATGAGAGCGATTATATGATAATAAATGCGACTGTGCTTTGCTCTAATCAGCCTCATATAAGCTAAATAATGTAAATTTACCCTCACCAGTTTTACCACTTAAATCAGCCTTTTTTTTGAACTGAAAGAGATTTATTCTTGACAGAGCCAAAGAGCAATGGTACGAAACCGTCCTATATCAATGTTAATATATGTATACGCTATATTTTATGGACAAGACAGTGGCATAAAAACGCACTTTGGGCCGCCTTTTTAGGAAGGTCGCGCGAGAAGCAATCCATCCTCGCGCGACCTTGAGGGTAACCTCGTGCGAGGTTGCACTTGAAGCAGCGCGACTTCGCATGTCAAGGTCGCGCGAGAACGGATTGAAAGTCGCGCGAGAACAGATTGCCTCTTGCGCGAGCTTATTTGTTAAAATAGCGCATAAAAAAGCCCGTTTCGTACTATAAAACGGGCAAAGTGGGTAAGAAGGTCGGAGACCCCTAACCCCGAAAGTTGTGATTTTGAAGTTGAATGAGGATGGATTGAGCCGCTTTTTGAGCATCTGTCAAGATAACGGTATTTAACAAATATACCCCTCTAAAGACGAACTTCCCGGTCCATCGAAAGAGAGCATTCTTGAGATTATGTTTGACGGTTATGAAGCCGTTGATTTGACTCTCCATGACAAGACATATCTTACCCTCTTGGCGGAATAGCTCGCCAAGCGATACGAAAATCAAAAGTATGGTAAGTAATATGCTTATCTCCATGGTTCTATATTCAATGAGTGACTAAGATACAAAAAAGGAATCTCTTTATCAATAACCCCTTACCGGTAGACCAACATAAGGATGAAGCCCTAAAGCCTATATGTCCACTTGCATTGCCACATATATAATGTACGCGCGCAAGGAGCTGTGCCGAGTGATCCATTTTCAGGAAGCCATCCTCCATCGCAATCCCTTAGGTACCCCAAGAGCTCTCCCAACATCGAACCCCCGGGACACTGTCGATATGATAAAGAAAGAGTGGGAGAGCCCCATAGACCACCGAAACCCACTCCACCTCTCCTTCCGCGACCACTCCCTTTTCCCCCTTAAAATGGCTATTCACGCCCGATTTCTGTTTTGTTCCCGAGAACAAGAAAAAATATTTTCCACGCATAACCGACAAGGATAAAGGCAGTTAAGCCCCAATTCCCGAGTCATTCACAAAACTTTTTTGTCAAAACATTTGGAAGGGAAGGGATAAATGCTCTATCTTTGCACTCGCAATCAAACGGAAGGGGTTATTCCCGAAGGCACAAAACGATGCCTGAAACGTTTGAAGCGATCTTTGAAAGTATTCATAAGCAAAACGAAAGTGTAGTACAGGGAAGAAATTAAAAAACTTCCGTCAAATACGAGATACACGAAGTGATCATAACGAGCGCACAAACAGGAAAAAACGAAAACAAATAACTAACAATGGAGAGTTTGATCCTGGCTCAGGATGAACGCTAGCGATAGGC
>NZ_JBHSGO010000151.1:0-8744 GCF_042654485.1 Falsiporphyromonas endometrii
CCGGGCGGACGCCAATCCCCCCGGTGTTTTTCATGTCCGCCTGACGGATGAACAAAACAATGAAATGAAATGATTAATTTTGACTCAAAGATAAACCTCCTTTACACACTTTTTGGGATACTACCATCCAATCAGACAAATAATAAAACAAAAGGGATTGTGACTCGTATCTGTCACAATCCCTTTTTCTTAGACTTTTCGTAAGTCTGAGGATCAATAGCCTGTTTGAAAATATTACTTAGAGATAGAGCTCAAAAGGTTACCCAATAGGCTGCTTGCTCCTATGCGGAAATACTTGTTGGTAAGCCATGCTTCTCCCAATACCTCTTTGACGATGCAATAGTATTTGACAGCTTCTTCAGCAGAACGTATCCCCCCTGAAAACTTCACACCTCTGATATCTCCATAGAGATCTTTGTATTGCTTGAGTACGCTACACATTACATAGGCAGCCTCAAGGCTTGCACCTGGATATTCTTTGCCGGTAGATGTCTTAATAAAGTCAGCACCACAGAACAGTGATAATATGGATGCGCGTCTGATTTTCTCAGCTTCTTTGAGAGCTCCGGTCTCAAGAATGACCTTGAGGTGTGCATTTTTGCATGTAGCTCTTTGTTCTTCAATCTCGTCAGCTGCTGTTTGATAGTCATCGCTTAGGAAAGCTCCCATATTGAGTACGATATCGATTTCATCTGCACCATCTTTGATAGCCAATGCAGTCTCTGCAACCTTCACTTCGATAAAGCTTTGAGAAGCGGGGAAGCAACCACTCACGCATGCAACATTGACCCCTTGAGCTGTAAGTGTTTCTTTTACCGTCTTTACAAAGTTGGGGTAAACACAAATAGCTGCAACATTTGGGATTGTAGGATCTTCTCCCTCCATATCATTTACCTTCCCGGTAAACTCAATGATATGTTTCTCTGTGTCAGCTCCATTGAGGCTGGTGAGGTCAATAGTGCTGATTAGAAATTTCTTTACATCATCTGTATTGTACTTATCAAAGTTTTCGCTGATAATCTTCTCAACATTTTCTTTTACTTGAGCATCTGTCATAGAGGCGAACTTTGAAAAAGCCTCTTCATACTTATTTGTCATAATAACTATTTAAGTTTTGGATTATTTATATGTCTTGTTTTGTCTCGGTTCGTCTTCTTTTCGATGTTTTTAATTAGTGCATCTGTCAAATCAATATCACATTGGTTGGCCAGGCACATTACGACCCAAAGAACATCTGCCAATTCATCGGATAGCTTGGTCAGATCTTCTCCCGGCTTAGCCGATTGTTCGCCATAAATGCGAGAAATCAGTCTGGCTACTTCTCCAACTTCCTCAGTAAGAATAGCCATATTTGTCAACTGTCCGAAATAACGAACTCCATATTTCTTTATCCACTCATCTACGAGCTTCTGTGCGGACCTAAGTCCTAAATCTTCCGATTGATCCATCTCTCTCAGATTATAAATCTATTCTTGTATCGATAACAATGGTTGTGGGGCCATCGTTGACCAATTCGATTTGCATATCTGCACCAAATTGACCTGTCGGTACATCCTTCCCGATGAGTTTTGCCATCTCTTGACAAAAGTATTCATACAATGGAATGGATTCGTCCGGCTTGGCAGCACGGATATACGAAGGCCTGTTGCCTTTCTTGGTGGAGGCCAAAAGTGTAAATTGACTGACTACCATAACTTCTGCGTCCACATCAATAACCGAAAGGTTCATCACCCCTTTTTCGTCTTCAAAGATTCTTAATTTACTCAGTTTGGCAGCAAGATTGTCAGCCTCCTCTTTGGTATCTCCATTTTCTATACCCAATAGGACCATGAGCCCCTTGTCAATCTTGCTAATCACCTCCCCGCCAATCGATACCGAGGCGTGTGTCACCTTCTGAATTACTATCCTCATTATTAATTAATCCTTTCTAATCGAACACAAAGATAATTGTTTTGAAGTTAAGAAGCTGTTGAGCTTAATTTCAAAATTGATTAAAGAGATTTTTGAGTTGCTTATCTCTATAAACTAAATCGGAAGAGATTGCATTTGATCAACTACTTTGGGGGTACAATGTACTTCTCAGCCTTTTTCGATCTCTTTTGATATCATCTTCCGCATACAGATTTGAAATCACAATATGTACAAGCGGCAGATCCTTCTTCAGCTTGCTCAAAAGGATTCTCCGAGTCGAAAAGATATTGAAGTTGCTCCTTAAGTCTTGAAACATATTCTTCTGCAACCTCATTGTCGTATAGACAAGATTCTCGACTATCTTTTTTTTGCATATCAAGGGCATTGGCAATATCTTTATTCCCCTCATCTTTAGTAAGTCCACTCATTAATCTGACTGCATATATTGTCGGCTGAATGGGAATTTGGATTTGATCGTTGCTCCTTTTGATTTCACAATACATCATAACCTGATCCAATACTTTGTTGTATTGTTTGCCAAAGTTCCATCCCGGAGTGTCATTCAACTTATAGATGTGATCCTTAAAAATTTTTAGGTCGCTTTCTTGTAAGTTTTCCGTCTTGTAATCCACTATTCTTAGTTTGTCAGAACCATCAACATAAATCATATCTATCCGGTCGATTGTTCCTTTGACTTTTATATGGATAATATCTCCTTGCTTGTGTTCGAGCCAGTCGTTTTGCAGCTCTATCTCTATATCTGTATTGACGGTTTGTTCGGACGCAATATATCTGAGGTTGTGATTTTTTGCGAGGTAGAGATCATATTTCAAAATATTTGTGACATATTGCACTATGAGGTCAATCGTCAGTTCGGCATATGAGCTAATATCTTTATTCTCAATTCCAAACAGAATCTTATAATTGGAGATGACTACCTTTCTAATCAGTTCCGGTTGTTTTAGGTATATCTCTATGAGATCCGGACTGATTGGAATGGGATTGGAGATAGAGCCTTGCTTATTGTGGGTCAATTGGTCATATATGGATTGCATTGAGTCGTGGAGGATGGATCCGAAATCTCCTCCATTTATCATCTCTTCCGGATCATTACTGATATTTATTCCTTTGACTTTGTTGAAGTAGAATTTGAGAGAACATGTCACATACTCATTGATAGTGGTTGGAGCAAGAGCTTTGTTTTCTTTGACTTCATTCTTGTCATCTTCTTTGATATATTGACTAAGTTTTCTCTGTGATTCCGGACTCTTTTTTCTTTTAACTTTACCCTTTTGGATATTACCTAAGAGGTTGATTTTCTCCTCTTTGATATTGTACCCATAGACATATTTTAGCTGCTTGATATATCTTGATTCTTCTCCTGCATTGTCCATGGATGTGCGCGAATCATAGATCATAAATACCTTTTTGGCAGTACTGATAAGTCGGAAAAAGTGATATGCTTCAGTAATTTGTGTATTCTCAATTGTAGGAAGACCAAATCCAAATCTCACATTGTGTGGAATAAGGGTGGTGACTTGTGATGCCTGGGGTAAAATACCTTCTGAGGCAGAAAGGATAATTTGATATTTAAAAGAGAGGCATCTGGTTTCAAGTTTCCCCATTAGCTGAAGACCTTCAAGCGGTTCTCCTCTAAAGGAAAAGGTGGTGAGTCCAACTTGTTCGATGATAAGGTTGGTAAGGGTTTGAATAGAGATGTTGTCAATACGATAATTTTTGCACATGTCATGTATCCTAACAATGATTTTGTAATACATGGATGCAAATTCGGCATTCAGTTTGATGAGGCTGATGGGTTTATCTTTGTTATCATCCTTAGTTGTCTTTTCTTTGTCTTGATTGAGCAGGTATAGGATAATCAGTTGGAGCAATTTCTCAGCATGATGGAAGATTTGCATATTGTCAAGTTTGCCATCTTCATTGATAAATGCAGGCGAAAATAGAAGTTTTGTAAGCCCTTTGTCCAGAGGAAGTTCATCCTTATATATATAGTATCTCTTATTGTTTAGAATAGTTTGCACAAAGTTATGCCCCTTAGTATCTTTTGTCGAAGTCAAATCGGGATGATGAACGATGATGGGATGCGAAAGTGCATTGACGAGAGTATCCGCCCCAATCCAATAATTGTTGTTGGAGTCTATCCTCTTTTGTATCTGTGCCTGCATCGCAAACCACATCTCCATCAAAGATGCAATTGCCGATTGGGCGAGAGGGTAGCCCATAGTGATATTGAGTGGATGAAATATCTGATCGTCCAGACTGGATATAAGAGGGAAGAGGAGGCTTTCGTCTGCAGGCATCAAAAGAGTGTTGAGCTTGGCGTCATTGTCTATCTTACCCTCTTTGTTCGTAAAAATGCTGTAGATCTCTTTCTTAAGAATGTCTGGAACTAATCTTGTCTGCCCGATGTTGGATGCTATTTGTTTGATGCTGATTTTATTTCTGAAGTCTTCATCTTCAACTGCCACAAAGAAATCTCCACCCAGACGTTCTCTATTCTTTTTAAGAATCTTGTACACCTT
This sequence comes from Falsiporphyromonas endometrii, assembly GCF_042654485.1. NCBI lineage: Bacteria > Pseudomonadati > Bacteroidota > Bacteroidia > Bacteroidales > Porphyromonadaceae > Falsiporphyromonas > Falsiporphyromonas endometrii. The sequence continues at coordinate 4,455 of NZ_JBHSGO010000151.1, forward strand.
GTGATTGATATCGTTGGCAAGTTCTCCGCTTGCATCCCAAAGGAAGTGAATCTTTTCGTCCAACCTTTTCTTGAGTTGTTCGAAGATTATGTATTCCGATTGAGAAAGACCAAATAACCCAATTACATATAGATGATCCAATGAATGAACTGTTGATTCCCATGTTTGTCCATCCTTATGAATGTCTTTCGATAGCAGTTGGTTAGCTACATCTCTGTAAATCATGCCTTGACTTCCACAATGCTGATTCTTCAGAGTCGATGTAAAATCTTTGTAGATAAGATTTAGCTTGGCAAAGAAATCCAGAAAGTTTTCTTTGGCTTGTTGTTGCTTTTCTGTCCCACTGTCTTGTTCGATGAAAACATTTAAGAAGCTATGAATGGCTGCCTTCTGTTCGTCATTGAGATAATTATTAAAATCTTCAGTAAGCTCTTTAAGGTCTTTGATGTTTCCGAATACTTGTGATGCATCAGCCATATAACGATCGATATCGTTGAAATCTCGAAGCATCATATCCCCCCAATAGACAAAGTCGTCAAATTCTTTGGCGTTTTCTCCTATATGTTTACAATAGATGTCATATAACTCAAAAAGCAGGGTGATGGCATCTGCTTGACCAATGGTAGTCATGGATCCTATAAACTCGTCTGTCGTCATAATTCTGGGACTTATAAAAGGCTTCCCATTATATTCCTTGCTGAGTTCATGAAGAAAAAACAGTCCGGCCCTTCGTGATGGGAAGATGAATGTCTGTTTATACATTTCTTCCAAGGAGTGGTTGCTTAGAGCTTGTTTGACTGCAAATTGTAAAAACGATTGTTGGTCAATTGTATTCGATCCTTTCATAGTTGTCATTGATTTTGATTATTCTACACCCATCGAATGTGCTGTCTGTAGGTCTTTTTGTGCAGACTTCTTGTCTCCCATTGCTTTGAATATTTCTGCTCGTAGAAGATACATGGAGGGTGAGGGGGATACACTCATTGAGATGGCTTTTTGAACATCCCTAAGAGCAAAGCCGGTCTTCCCCGTCAGTAGATAGATCCTGGCTTTTCCCTCATATAATCCTGCCTCTTTGGGTAGCTTCTCGATAAGTATATCGTATATGTGCTCGGCATCATCATATCTTCCCGTAAGTGTGTATACAAGTGCCAATCCTTCTTGAGCTTTCATACTCTTTTCGTTTTTATCCAAGATTGACATGAGATCAATTTCTGCATTGGCATATTGCTCTTTGGCTATGTAGAGCATTGCACGCTTATATTTGTAGACCTCATTGTCGGGATGCTGTGTGACCAGATAGCTGTAGTCTAAGATGGCATCGTCTATTTTTCCGATCTTGACAAAAAATAGTGCTCGATTATTTCTAATACCACTATTCCCTTCATCTTGTGTCAGAGCCGCAGAATAGGATAGCAGAGCCTCATCATAATCTTTGAGCTTTTCGCATACAGATGCATAATTGTTGAGCATCATAACGGTAATGGTCTTTCCGGGTTTGAGGCTCAATATCTCTTTGATAGTCTTTTTTGCCTCCTCAAATTTTCCGGTGTTGATTTCATTATCTTGCTGAATAACAAGCTTTTCTAATTGCTCAAGCACCATTTTATTTGCAATAGAATCACATCGAACCTCACAAGTGGCTGATAAGGTCGATGTCGCCAGCAAAAGGGTAATAAACATTATTAATATGTTAGATGGTCTCATCTATATTGGGTTTTGTATCTTTGTATAATAAATAGAATTGTTGTTAGGCTCGGTCGAAAGCGTTTGGACTCAATTTGAGTTATATATACCTGGTTCGTTAGTCTTAATACGCTTGCAACAAATAATCAAATCAAAAGTAGTCAATTATATGTATTATCCGTCATTACTTCGTGTCCTCTCAGTTGTAGACAGTACAGGTCTTGAGAAGGTTGAAGAATTTAGCAAGTTAGATTTCAATATATTAATAGCTCAATGGGGTGAGAAGCTGATCAATTTTGGAATCAAAGTGTTGATAGCCCTTATTGTTTTTTATGTCGGTAAGCTGGTAGCCAATATTTTTGCCAAAGCGGTTGTTAAGATGATGAAAAAGAGGGATGTCGATCCGGCTGTTGTCTCTTTTCTGCACTCCCTGATGAATATATCCATACTTGTAATTCTGATTCTCATTTCTGTATCTATCTTAGGAGTCCAGTCGGTGAGCTTTGCTGCACTTTTGGCTTCTGCAGGGGTCGCTATTGGTATGGGGTTGAGTGGTCAGCTTCAGAACTTAGCAGGAGGTATCATTATCCTTCTCTCAAAGCCTTTTCGTATTGGCGATCATATACAGGCAGGGACGGTCGAAGGTACTGTGGATGCAGTGAAGATTTTTCATACTGTTGTCAGAACTTTTAGCAACCAATTGGTATATGTCCCTAATGGCAAATTGACTTCAAATGAGGTTGTCAATTTTGAGTGTGAAGAGTATCTGCGCAACTCATGGACGATCGGTATCGAATACGATGAGGACTTTGAGAAGGTAAAAGCCGTACTAATGGAACTTCTTGAGGAAGACAATCGAATTCTCAAAGATCCCAAACCTTATATAGTACTTAGTGAGTTGGCAGATAGCTCTGTCAATGTTATGGTAAGGGCCTATTGTAAGCCGGGCGACTTGTGGCCTGTGTATTGGGATTTCAATAAACGGGTTTACGAAGAGTTTAATAAGAGAGGTATAGATTTCCCATTCCCTCAACTGACGGTGCATAATAGCTAAAACCCCTGCTTTAGAAGGTCAGCGCTCATAGTTATTAAGTTGAGATAACATTGACCTGTAGAGCGGTATGACTTTCTGATCGATATATTTGTCTACTTCTTCTGAAAGGAGACCTTTCTTTTTAGTAGGTGGTATTTGCTTGTCTGATGTTTCGATTTCTTCAATCTTAGCAATCATGGGGCTTTCGATTTGCTCTATCTTTTGACATATACCATTGTTGTCGGGTGTGATCAATAGGTCAAGGCGAAGATATCTCTCCCTTTCAGCTGTCTTGAGTGGATATATCAAGTTTTTTAGTTGGCTTGCCATAAGCCCCATTGTGGAGAGATGGTCCTTCTTTGATCCCTTGAGGATATTGGGTACCTCTTGCCAAGTCCATACCGGTATGACAGCTGAGGTAAATGGAAGACCGACCTGAATCCACGAAGTGGTTAGTTCGCTATCCATCCCTTTGGTAACCCCCTCTATAAGAATCATGGATGAGGTGCCGAAACGGCATATCAGGTCATCTGAATTGATAAAGTGAGGTGCATTGTTTTGTATGGCCATTTGTCTATAGTCTGTTTCTAAGAGCCCATGATACATCGAGCGCGAGAGGTGGCATACCATCTCTTCTGTCGTAAGTTTACCTATGGGGATTTGGTCAAAAAGATGAGAAGCTGCCTGCATCCTTATATATCCGTACCCAATATCTTTTTTGCCGGTCTTGGAGTAGTTGGTGCGCAAAATATATCCTCTCGGTGCTACATTAGGATCATTGGCATCATATTTGGTCCATGTATAATTGTTTACTTCATAAAATGCGGCTCCTCCGAGGGCATCAATGACCCCCATATGTGCAGCCAGCCCCATTGGACGCTTTAGAGTGTCGAGCATATGCTCAAAATCTTGGAGGTTACTGCAAATTTCAAGAGCTCGTTTCATGACATATCCTTCTAAGTCATGTACTTCGGACTCATCTTCCATATTGACATTAAATGATGCACTATTGATAATTGCAAATCCCTTACTATTATGGCCTCCCCATATTTGATTGCCTTCTGGATCCGAAGAATTGACCAACCCTATGAAGTAACCATTAGGCCCGGCGAAACGTTTTACATAATTGTCATATTCTTCGGTGTCTCTAACTTTCCAGAGCATAGCCCTTCCATTCTTTGTGAATTTGCCGGATATTACAGCAGTCGTACAGCTGTAAATGGTTTGTATGCCGGATACTATTAATAGCGTCAGAATAAAGATAAAACTCTTCTTCATAAGGTTAGGATATTAAGTTTAAATGTCGTTAGATCAAGTGATCTCTTTCTAATAATATAATTTGAGGCTGTTGCACAAAGGTAATCTGCTTCGTTGCTTTCGTTGTCGCATCTCTTCTTTTTGCAAAGTAACCAACTTCAAATTGATGCCATAAAGATATAAAAATAGGGGGCTGTGTCAAAATTCCATTTGGCGCAGCCCTTTCTGTTTTTTGAAAAAAGTTTCAACTTTCTCTATATTAAGTCTTTTCCATGTTATTAATAATAGTTATCTTTATGGTATACAAATAGTTA
>NZ_JBHSGO010000152.1:0-8881 GCF_042654485.1 Falsiporphyromonas endometrii
CCCGGGCGGACGCCAATCCCCCCGGTGTTTTTCATGCCCGCCTGACGGATGAACAAAACAATGAATTGAAATGATTAATTTTGACTCAAAGATAAACCTCCTTTACACACTTTTTGGGATACTACCGCCAATATACTATCTGAAGCCTTGATACCTGTATATTGCGATATACCCTCAGCAATAATCATGGCTTGGTTATAGCCTCTAAAAGCCCTTCTTTTGCGACTGATAGGAACCGGCAAAATCCAATCGACCTCACAATTTGACCAACGAAACTTTTTAGCGGCCAGCTTTCCAAACAATTTACCAACATCCTTATATCTATTATACTTGAGCTGATGAATTGCCCGTTGTGTAGCATTACCATCCTTAAAGCAGAACAAAGAGTCGAATGTTTCAATATAAGCCTCCCCCTCAATCCTCTCTGTCGAATAGACAGGATGATTTAGAAAGACAGGCATATTATGAAAACAGGTTGGACATATTGCTCGCTCATTAAGACTGAGTCTTCTTTTGCATACAGCACAAAGTCTCGGATAAACAAAATCACACACCACACGAAGAGAGCGACTCAAAATTTCGTTATTCAAGTTGGCCACACTCCTTGTCTAATAGATTTATAGTCTCTTTGACATCACTATATGAATACCCCTTATTCGTGGCAAACCTCACAACCTTAGCAAACCTTTTCACAGGATCGGGCTCTTTGATCGAATTCAGTTTATCTTTAACAAGTTGTTTAAGCTTATCAAGAGGAGTCACTTCATTTTCTTCATCATAGAGCTGCCTAATAGCCTCATCTATCAGATGACAATCTATCTGTTTATGCTTCAATTCATAATAAATCTTTTGAGGTCCCCACCCATTAAATCTCATCTTATCTTTGGCAAATGCCCCTGCAAATCGCTGTTCATCAAGATACTTCTCCTCTTCAAGTTGTTGCAAAAGCCTGCTATGCACATCCTCGTCAACGCCCATTCTTACCAGTTTCTGAATAACATCATATCGAGATCGTTCGGCAGATGAACAATACTTAGACACCTTATAATAAACCTTTTTATATTCTTCTTCCATCATCATTGTACTTCTTCTTATTAACTTCTTATAAGGTAAAGGTTATAGGATATTTGTACAAACGAGTATATCTCATCATCATTTTTGTGCATAAATAAAGCGGTCTTTCTTAAACAAATCCCTGACTACTTTCCCTTTTAGGCCGACATCTTCAATGACTTGAAGCGTTTCATTGCCAAGAGCTTCATTGATTTCATAACATAGGAGGCCACAAGATCTGAGATGACTTGCTGCAAACTGTGCCGTCTTTCGATAAAAATAGAGAGGATCATTTTCCGGAGCAAAGAGAGCTATGTCAGGTTCGTATGACAAGACATTTTCCCTCATCAAGATAGCTTCGTTTCGTCTAATGTACGGAGGATTGCTGATTATTAGATCATAAGTCTCGGTATTCAATTCATTGGACCGATCCAACTGAGACATATCAGCCTCTACAACCTTAAGGAAAGAGGGCTGAACAAGAAGTTTCTCAGCATTTCTTTTTGTTACAGACAATGCATCGGGTGATATATCAACAGCATAAACTTCGGCGGGAAACAGATACTTGGCAAGCGTAATGGCAATACAACCACTGCCACATCCAAGATCTAAAATCTTAATCTGACGCTCTTTGGCAACACATTTAAGCCGGTTGATAACCTCAAAGCAAAGTTCTTCTGTCTCCGGTCTGGGAATCAGCACTCCATGCTCAACTTCAAACTCAAGACCCATAAACTCTGTCTTACCCAATACATATTGTATGGGTTCATGACAAGCCAAGCGCTCCAATGCTGACTCAAATATATCTTGTTCGTGAGCGCTAAGAAGCTGCCCTTTGTCGCAAAGTAGTAACTTTGTATGGTTGAGATTGAGCACCTCCCCTAAGAGTATTCTACTTATTTGACGAGCCTCTTCTTGGGGATACAGCTCACTAAGCGTTTTCTCGCTTAGCTGTAAAGCATCCTTAATTTTCATAGATACAAAAGTACAAATATGCAGACAAAAGAGATATACATGAGAAGGGCATTGGAGCTTGCTTCACTTGCTGAGGGTTACACTGCTCCCAATCCCATGGTAGGAGCAGTAATCGTAGACGACAAAAGTGGCCTAATCATATCTGAAGGTTACCATCACAAAGCAGGTCAGCCTCATGCAGAGGTGATGGCTGTAAGAGGTGCAGGAGCGAGAGATCTCTCCAAAGATGTCACAATGTATGTAAGTTTGGAACCATGCTCTCATTATGGCAAGACCCCACCCTGCTCTGAACTAATTATCAACAAAGGGATCAAACGAGTAGTCGTAGCCATGCAAGACCCATTTCTAAAAGTAGCCGGAAGAGGTATTAAGATGCTTCGTGATGCCGGTGTAGAGGTACAAGTTGGTATGCTCGAAGCAGAAGCGCAAAGACTCAACCATGCGTTTCTTACAGCCATAACCCAAAACCGTCCTTATATCACACTCAAGTGGGCAGAAACTTCAGACGGTTTTATAGATAAAATAAGATCTTATGAAGAGGCTCCTCTCGTTATAAGTACCCCCATAAGGAGGCGAATCGTACACAAAATGCGTTCTCAACATGATGGCATCATGGTAGGAGGTGAAACATTGAGAAAAGACAATCCCTCACTCGACAATCGGTTTTGGTTGGGACATTCGCCAAGGCCTATCATTGTTTCTCACCATGCCAACATACCACTATCAGCCAAGTGTCTCCAAAATGCTGAAGCCAAGCCAATACTTTTTTGTAGCAAAGATGCTCCCAACCTTGACAAACTCACCGAATTTCTTGATATCAAAACCTACGACAGCAACAAAGCATCATTAGACTTCATTATGGAGACTTTGATTGAAGAGGGTGTTCATAGTTTGCTTGTGGAGGGTGGAAGCAATTTGTTGCAACAGTTTCTCAATGCAAAACTTTATGACAAAATTGAAAAAGAGGTTTCATCCATCGTAATTGGTACAGGAATTGAAGCTCCACAGCTTCAAAGTCCCCCAATTAGCTTGTAATTTGAGTGAATGGCACTTTGTGCAACATTCTCCTCTTATCCACACCAAACGAAATTAGTCCGACGAGATCTGCAATTAGGGCATCTCGTCGGACTACTTTTTATCAAATAACACTCAATAATATCAGAACTTATAATCTATTCCAAGACCAAAGACTTTATTTGTTCTACTATAAGTATTGTCACTTGCTATATTCTTAGCAATCTGAGCTTTCATCTTATAATCACTATAGTTGGTCCAGAAGTACCCCACATTGAGATTGAGGTGTTTATTCAATTTTACTTCGGCTCCAAGTCCTATAGAATATGAGTCACAAGAGAAACTTGTATCAGATTGGAAACCGTCTGTTTGTCCATAATTGGTATTTTGATAGCCGGCGCTGATTGTTAATATCTTAGTCACATCCCATTCTATACCGGCAAGATATTCTATCGTACCACGATCAAGAGATTTTTGCTTGTCTTGTGCCATCCCGGCTTGCTTGTCGAAATAATAATGATACTCAACCGAAGCTCTCAAAGAGGGCAAAATGCTATACTGTACAGCCGCAGAAAGAAGTGCAGGAATATCATTGGGTGTATTAACCCCATCTTTATAAGCAGCCAACGGACTATTGATGTCTTGAGGAACACCTTTGATGCGATATTCACTTTTTTTGGTCTTATTCTCTATATTCATCTTCGTGATAAACTCATATTTAAGACCAATATTAAACTTACCCAACTTGGCATCTAATCCCAAGATTGGAGTGAGGCCCCACCCTGTTTGTGTACAATCAAGATCAATACCAACAACTTCCACCGGGTTCTTGCCACGCAAAGAGGCCTGCAAAAAGCCCTCATAACCACCTGTGAAATAATTCATTCTACCACCGGCATAACCTGAAAGCCAGTCATTAAACTTATATGCGGCCCCCATCTGCAACCCCCAGATCATCTGACTTCCATCCAAAGAGCTATTGATAGAATATGCTTTGGGGGGTATCTTTTGCATTGCCATCGCTGCATGAACCGCATTACTAAACATTGGTAAACCTTCATTAAAAGAGGCTTTTCCTCCACCACCAATAATACCAAATGAACCAGAAAAGGCCAGATTACCTTTCTTATAAGCAGCCATTACATTTGGTAGAAATGGGGCTGAGGCCTTGCCTTTGTATTTGTGAGAAAAGTCCATATCCGTTCCAAGCATAAATTTAGAATCAATCGTACGAGTCTGATAAACGCTCTGACCATTGAACGAGAGATAAATCCCATCGTTCATAAAAGCTGTACCGGCCGGATTGTAATAAGCACCTGAAATACCGATTGAGGCTCCACGGGCAACCATTCTCAAAAAAGAAACATGCTGATTGGTGTTGGTAAGAACACCACCTGCAAGAATAGGCATGACACAAGCTAAACAAACAACACTTGTAAGTAAAATCTTTCTCATCTTAAATGTTCAATTATAAATTAACGAGGCAAAGATAATAGAAAGTTGCACACTTACTGCATATTTGTGCAATTTAAGTATCTTACAAAAGATTATGATAAACACGACAGATTACAGCATCATACAAAAGAGGCCACAGCCTATTAAGGTGTGACCTCCTATTGAGTAGGATATCAAAGTATTGCGTAAAACAATCTATTCTGTACGAATACTCTTTATTGGGTTTTGAAGGGCCCGTCTAAGACACTGCAGTGAAATGGTTGCTACCGCCACCACAAGAATAAGCACATAAGCAACGATAAATAACCAAGGAGAAATCGAGGTTTTTATAGCGAATGAACTGAGCCACTTTATACCAAGGAAATATCCTATGGGAGCTGAGATAACAAAGCTTATGGTAATAATCCTAATATATCTCCTATTAAAAAGAAGCAGTATGTCTAAAACTGTACTTCCCATAATCTTACGGATACTTATTTCCTTGCGCCTATACTCTGATTCAAACATAGTAACACCAAAAACACCAATGATGCTGATCAGAACAGAAAGAAGGGCAAAAACCAATATTTGCTTCTTAAAAAGATAATCCATGGCATAATTGTCATTCATTGCCTCATCGATAAATTTAAACTGAGATTGATCTTCGATTGAAAAGTCATTGAGCACTTTATTGAGTTTGTCAATAACAGCAAACTGATCTACCCCTTTAGAAATTCTCACATTGATAACATCTTTCCAAGACCAGTCGGAGTAATCCTCTTTTGTTCCAAAAATAGTAAAAGCCAAAGCCTTTTTACTATCATCGGAATATAAACTGTGAAAGGTCAAATTAGGGACGACGCCTACAACTGGAAAACTTCTAAGATGGTATCCTAATTGGACAAACGGATAAATAAGAGTTGTATTCTTCGTTACAATCATCTGGTTTCTATCAGAAGATTCAAAATCACTCCCGTCTATAGGCTTTATACCAAGGACTTTGAGATAATCTTTGTCACATGGAAATACAGTCAGATTGACATTTCTACCTTTATCATCGTTCTGACCCCACTCCATATAGACATCACTCGAACCAATCACAAACTGCGAAAGAGCAACCGCTTCTACTCCATTTATTTTAAGTAAGGCCTCTTTAAGAGCATTCTCATGCTGACCAAATTCTACAGTAAACGGGGCATATACAATGTGGTCCTTATCAAATCCATAATCTTGATTATGAATAAACAAGGATTGTTGTTGCATAATAAACACCCAAACGATGAGGAGTACAGATGCTGCAAATTGAAAAGATATCAGGACTGTTCGCATGAGCTTTCCCTTGGGAGTCATACCCAAATTGCCACGCATTCCCATAATTGGGGAGATTTTGGAGACAAAAATTGTAGGATATCCTCCCGCAATAAGCCCTATTATCACAGCAATCATCACCATCAAGATAAGTATTCTCCAATGTGTTAGATCTATTGTACCCGAGATAAGCTGCTGTACACCCCATGACGGTAATAAGTTTATGACAATAAGGAAAAATACAAAAGCAGTTAACGAAATAAATATTCCCTCCGAGATAATCATTAGGTTGACTCGTCTCTTGGAAGCGCCTAAAATCTTTTGAGTTGACAAACTCCTAATCCTCATAGGCATCTCAGCCTGCTTGAAATTGACAAAATTGATTGCAGCTATAATCAATATGATAATGGAGAAGCAAATCAAAAGATAAGTACTGAGAGAATAGGTCTTGCCGGCCTCGATATCTCTCATGGGAAGGACCAAACTATGAAGAGGAAGCAGTTTAACTTTTATCTGATCTAAACCTTCCACACCTCTTGATTGAAACATCTCTTTTATAAAGGTTTCAAATTGTTGAGCAACTTTAGAGACATTAGCAGCGTTGTCCACTTTAACGAACACTTGATAGTTCCAGTTGTTTACATTCCCCTTATTGCTGTCATCAGAAGTGAAAATACAATTAGAATAGGTACTGTTGTCTTGAAAATCTTCACAGACTCCTCCTATTGTAAGATCGTATCCGGATCTGGTATTCTTAATTTTTTGACCTACAACATCTACCCTACCAAAAAGTTTTTGAGAGATAGAACGAGGAATCACAACCATATCGACCCTATCAAGACAATTAGCGTCTCCACATATCATTTTTGGAGAAAATATTTTTAGATAATTGTTGATACCATTGACACACTTAATTTCTATCTTCCTTTGTATATCTTCGTTGGGAGCATAATTGGAGAGCCGATTGTAACTCTCAATCATTGATAAACTTTGTATGTTGGGACAATTGGATGCAAAACGCTCAACAAAAGGCCGACTAAACGTCTCTATCCATCCATCTCCTAATTCACCCGGGTCAACAAACACCTCATAAATACGGTCAGAATCTGTTATCTCTTTATTGAAATTTAAGGTATAATCGACCTGAATAAAAATAACAAACACAGCTGCGAAAGCCAAAACCAGACCTAAAAGGTTCAAGATATTGGCCACAAGATTTCGCCTAAGTATACTTATAAAGTTTTTGAATAAAAGCATATTATAAAGTTTTTTGAAGTTGGTTGGTATAATCCGAATTCTTATCCAATCACTCCTGAAACAACCTTACCATCAAAGAGATTGATAATACGATCAGCATACTGAGCATCATGAAGTGAGTGAGTCACCATAAGAATAGTTGTACCCTCTTCGTGCAACTGAGACAAAAGCTCCATTACCTCTTTACCATTGGTAGAATCGAGATTTCCCGTAGGCTCGTCAGCCAAGATAATCTTTGGATTTGCCACTACAGCTCTTGCAATTGCCACCCTCTGTTGTTGACCTCCTGAGAGTTGCTGAGGAAAATGCTTCGCCCTGTGACTGATATTCATTTTTTGTAAGATCTCATTGACTCTCTTTTTACGCTCTTTAGCCCCTATCTTCAGATAAATAAGAGGCAATTCAACATTTTCAAAAACATTAAGTTCATCAATCAAATTAAAACTCTGGAAAACAAAACCTATATTTCCCTTCCTTAAATTGGTTCTGGCTGACTCTTTGAGATGCCCTACCTCTTCTCCATCAAGATAATATTCACCACTCGTAGGATTATCCAAAAGTCCCAATATGTTGAGTAAAGTAGACTTTCCACAGCCGGAAGGTCCCATAATAGCTACAAACTCATGCTCTTTGATCTCCATACTTACCCCATTGAGGGCCAATGTCTCAACCTCTGTCGTCAGAAATGATTTTATCAAATTAGTTACCTTAATCATAATTGTAAAATTAGTTTTGATTACACCAATCATTGCACCAACTAATGTGCCAAAGCAGTTAAACAAATCATTATCAATACCTTATAATTACGGCAGTTAAGATAAGTGTCCAATAAATTGACATATAGTGTACAATTATTAGACGCTCTCGGTCTCGCTTTGTAAGTTGATGTAACAAAAGAACCATTGTGACTTGTTGATAATAAATAAAAACTTTGCCGTATATCGAACAGTTTTTGTATCTTAGTAACAGACAAAGAAATAAAAACCATGGAGATAATCATATTACTTACCATCATTTGGCTTGTTATGTCACTTGAAGAATCAACACTTCAAGCGGGTAAGATATATCCGAAAGGTGTTAAGCAAATTGATGATATTGCAAACATCAAAATCTATCTTCTCATAAGTCTATTTGAATGGGCTGTGAAGCTCATTAGAAAAGAACCATATTTGTTAAATACTGTTGCCTTAAATACAGCTCAAAAATCAACTCAAACTACACTCATTTATACTGAAATTCCAACATTTCGGGGTTAGGGGTTCCTGACCTTCTGCTGACTTTGCTCGTTTTATTAGTACGAAACGGGCTTTTTTATGTGCTATTTTAACAGATAAGCTCGCGCGAGATGCAATCTGTTCTCGCGCGACTTTCGATCCGTTGTCGCGCGACCTTGACATGCGAAGTCGCGCTACTTCAGGTGCAACCTCGCGCGAGTTCACTTTCAAAGTAGCGCGAGGATGGATTGCAAGTCGCGCGAGCTTCCAAAAAAGGCGGCCTAAAGTCCATTTTTATGTCGCCAAAAGATTTATTTCAAATCACATTAATATAGTTTAACATATAGCAATAGCAATAAATCCTCCTCTACCCATCTTATTCTAATGAAAAAGGCTGTTTTGAAACCAAAACAAGACGCTTTTATGCTAATAAACCCACTAAGAATATTTACATTATTTATCTAATACGGTAGATAATAATCTAATTATATTGGATAAAAAAATAAGAAGCTGTTTAAATTTAATTGAAAAACAATCTTATACAAGGTGTTAATATATTGAATATCAGTAGGTTAGTTGATTTATTATTTGTAACTTTATGATTATCAAACAATTAAAGTTATGGA
>NZ_JBHSGO010000153.1:0-8885 GCF_042654485.1 Falsiporphyromonas endometrii
CCCGGGCGGACGCCAATCCCCCCGGTGTTTTTCATGCCCGCCTGACGGATGAACTAAACAATGAAAGGAAATGATTAATTTTGACTCAAAGATAAATCTCCTTTACACACTTTTTGGGATACTACCCAATGAATACAAGTTTTGAGTTTGGGAGAGACTTGGCAATCATCTCTGTATGTTGTCTTGATATCATATCATTGTTGCTGGCTATGACCAGTGTGGGGATATTGATATGATGTAGTTCGGAAGGATCTATTTGTGGCTCTTGAAGCATCAGATTGAGCAGAGCTGTTTGGTGCTTGACCTCTTTTGTCTGTACCATGCTTTCCAACTTCTTATATTCTCTTTTGATTGCTTTTAGGACATTTGGTTTCATCCCGGATGGTGTGAGATTGCCACTATTGAGAATAAGGCTTTTTAGAAGTTCAGGATGATCCATGGCAAAAAGCATAGCGATATTGGCTCCGTCAGAAAAGCCCAAAAGGTGTACTTTGTTTAGATGATTGTCATGAAGGAAGCTATATAAATCTTGTGCGAATTGTTTCAATGTAAACGGAGCTTCTCCACATGGGGTATTGCCATGACCTCTTGTATCGGGTGCAATAAGTTTGAAATGCTTGGCAAGTATTCTGTCTTTTATTTGGAAGTTTTGACTGCTTTCTCCATTACCGTGTAGCATGACAAACGGTTCGCCATGACCAAATTCTCTGTAATAAAGGTCTATTTGACTCATTTTCTTGTTGTTAGTAATCTCTTGAAAAGAGAAAGGGTTGTATCTAAAAATATTCATTTCGATACAACCCTTTAAATGAAGCAGTTATCCTATAAGCCGGGTTCTGTACCTTACCAATGATAAGGTGCTTGTCATTTATCTTGGCCGGCAGTCACCTGACGGCTCACTCGATCTACCCCCCGACTTAGGCGAGCAACCCTCAAACGTCGGTATACATGATCTTTCAGCCCATAAGACACACGGCCGGAAACATTGCTGCTCCGCCGGTGAGCTCTTACCTCACCTTCTCACCCTTACCTATCACGAGGATAGGCGGTTATTTTCTTCTGTGTTACTCTACTCTCACAAGTACCTACCCGTTAGGTAGTATGGTGCTCTGTGCTGCCCGGACGTTCCTCTCTGCCTAAGACAGAGCGACAAGCCGGATAACTGCAATACTTCTTTTTGTCGAACGGCAAATGTACAAAAAGGTTTTGTCTTTGCGTCTATCCTTGTACATTGCCATCTTCGATCTCTTATTTCATCTCAACTTTCTTGGTTGGAGACAAATGCTTGTTTCTATATTCAACCTTTTCAACAAGTTTTGTAGCAACCTCCTTAAAGAATTCGCCTGTCAAGGTATTTTCTTCTGAAGCAGATGGAGCTCCGTTGTCTCCTGCTTCGCAAATACTCTGTACAAGAGGAATTTGTCCAAGTAATGGAATATCGAGTTGCTCAGCCAACTTTTTGCCACCCTCCTTGCCAAAGATATAATATCTATTGTTTGGTAGTTCGGCCGGAGTAAACCAAGACATATTTTCGATAAGTCCCAGGACAGGTACATCAATTTTGTCTTCGAGGAACATTGCTATCCCCTTGATGGCATCGGCAATGGCTACCTGCTGAGGTGTGGTTACGACCACGGCTCCTGTCAAGGCAATCGTTTGTACCATAGTCAAATGGATATCGCTTGTTCCGGGTGGCATATCAATCAGAAAGTAATCGAGCTCGCCCCAATTGGCATCTCTCATTAGCTGAGTCAGTGCATTGCAAGCCAATGATCCTCTCCATAAGACCGGACTTGCCTTATCAACGAAGAATCCCATGGAAAGCATTTTGATACCTCTTACTTCTATCGGCTTGATTAGCTCTCTGTCTCCAACCTTTTCGAGTATAGGTCTGGCATCTTCACAATTAAACATCTTTGGAATAGACGGACCAAATACATCGGCATCCAATAAGCCTACTTTATACCCTGCTTGAGCAAGTGCTACCGCAAGGTTTGAAGTTACTGTACTTTTACCTACACCACCTTTCCCGGAGAAGATAGCCACAATGTTTTTTACTCCAGGCAAGATGGCTTGCTTTTCACTCAGCTGATGTTGCTCCGGTACTTCAATATCTATGTTACCTTTTATGTCAACATCTTTGCCAACATAAGTCAGTATGGCTGTTTCGCTTGCCTTGACCACTGATTTGATAAAAGGGTCATTGGCTTTGGCAAACTTATATGTCATGGAGACTTTCATCCCCTCTATATGAATGTCATCTGCTGTAACGATGCCTGTGTCTATAAGGTTTTTGCCCGTTCCGGGGTATCTTACCTTATCGAGGGCATCAATAATCTGTTGTTTTGTTATCATCATATATAAAATTTAGCGTGATTGACTTCTTCTTGAGCGATTAAAGCTCCTATAAGAATCCGGCTCTATTTCAATGTCCGGCTCTATCCATGTGTGTTCTTTGGGAAGCCTGAATGCAAGATACTTAATGTCGAGGCCTCTGTCGAGCCATTGTTGTTCGTAGTAGGTCCTGATCGAAAGTATATCGCTCACGTCAAGGTCATTGTGGAAGCCATATAGGTCGGCCGTATTGTGCAATATCTCCAAATGGTTTTCCTTTGCCATCGCTTCTGTATATGTGTACAAGAATGGACTGTCGGTCTTGAGGTGTACGATAGCTTGCGGAACCGTAAATTTGGAATAGGCATTCAAAAACCTGGTTGAAGTGAGTCTTTTGTTAACTTTTTTCATTTGAGGGTCCGGGAATGTGATCCATATCTCACTGACTTCGTTTTCTGCAAAGAAATGGCCGAGCAAGCCAATGTCTGTCCTAAGAAATGCCGCATTCAGAATGTTCTCTTCATTGATAATCTTTGCTCCGGTCCACATACGAGCTCCTTTGATGTCGATACCTATGAAGTTTTTGTTCTTAAATTGACGAGCCAATCCAACTGTATATTCTCCTTTGCCACAGCCAAGCTCCAAAACGATGGGATTGTCGTTATGAAAAATCTCTTTGTGCCATTTCCCTTTGTACGGAAAACCCTCTTTGCTTAGTTCTGCAAAAGGATATTGGAGTACCCTATGGAATTGCTCCATATCTGCGAATTTAGCGAGTTTGTTTTTTGCCATAAGTTTGTTTTGACGAAGTATGGAGCCGTCTCAGCTCACGTTTTATATATCCGGTCATAGACCAATATCTTCCAAATTGTCAATAAAGTCAGATAGGAGGGACAAAGTATATTTTGTCATGGAAGACAAAAAGAGGCTTGACTGCTACTAAGTGTAGTTGTCAGCCTCTCTTTTGTTTATCAGTTTACAAGTCCAATCGTCAAAGGAGGCCGTTTTTAACTACCAAGTAATCTTGATTGTGATAACAGCTTCTGCCAACTGCTTGCAATATTCCTCTATATCATTTGCCATAAGGACCAATAAGATTTTACATCTCTCAGTAAGAACAGGTCCTCAGCATTCCAAAGCACATTAAGGCTTAATCGAAATTAATCTAATGATTCGCTATAATCTAACTCAGCCTGGATAATGTCCTCAACTTCATCATCTGTGAAGTTTCCAACCTCATCGCGAGATGCGCCCTTGCGGACATATTCAACCATCTCTTCAATGTCAATCTGAACTTCCTCTTCCTCATTATCTTCATCCAAATACCCTCTACTTTCGTAGTAGTCATAAATAAGGTCAATGAAGTAGTTGATCATATCGTCACTCAATTTGTTTGCCAAAGGCTTATGTATATGAGTACGAATGAAGGCAATAGCTGCCTGGTCGTCATAGCTTGAAAAGCTGTCTCCCATAGTTGCTTGTTTGTTAGTAAATGTATTGAGTTATTTTAGGAGAAACTGGAAGTCTTCTCCCGGATTAATTTCTTTTGTTTCGATATTATGTTTGAAGATGCGTGCCGACTTTTCCCCGATCATGTTGATCGAATTGCCTTCCACCTTCATAATGCAGCCTTCTCTAAGACCTACTACCCATTTGTCAGGATTGGCCACAAGATATTCGGCAATACGCATTTCTCTTGTTTCACCTCCATGATTAGATGGATGGGTATCGAGGTAATGCGGATTGATTTGGAAAGGAACAAAATTGAATGCTTCAAATGTTCTTGGTTGTACAATCGGCATATCGTTGGTCGTGCAAATTGTTGGACAAGCAACATTGCTTCCCGCGCTCCATCCAATGTATGCAGCTCCACTCTTCACTCGCTCACGAATAGCATCGATGAGTCCCATCTCCTGCATTTTTTTCATAAGCATAAAGGTATTGCCGCCACCTACTACGATGGCATCTGCTCTAAGTACAGACTCTATGGGTCTTTGTGCTCTGTGGATAGATACAACTCGCTGACCGAAGGCTGCAAATCTTTTGTTTACTTTTTCTTCGTATTCTTCATAGCTGTATGTGACAGCAGCGTAGGGTATGAATACGATGTTTAATGATTGTTTGCCAAGGAATTCTTGGATATGCTTAGATGCTTTTTCCAAGTATCCTTCACCCGGGCTTGCCGAGTTGCTGATAAGTAAAAGTCTCATTACAATATTATGTTTTTGTGACATCAATATTATTATGTCTATCAATGCTCTGCAAAGATAGCTAAGTTAGTGATATGTTAGATACAAAGTCACCGTATTGTGTACTCGCAATTGTCTATAAACTTGCCTTCATGGGCTTTATGGCTTATAGCAATGTAAAGGTAGGCTATTTATTTGAACTATTTTAGCTTTTCATTATATCTCCAAATCATAAAAGAATACTGTATAAGTCGTGTCGTTGTTCTATTATATTGATAATGAGTGCAAAACAATCTGTTGATTGAATGCTGTTTGATCTGATGGTACATATTACCTATGTGTGTTTGTCTTGCTATGGTATGATATAGTAAGTGGTTTTACCTCTTTGGAAGACGATGTGAATGAACTTTTATGCAATCCATTTGTTCTATAATAGAGTAGTGTCCTTTATCTTAAGGCCAATTTCCAAGGTTTATGTTAGTGTTTTTGGTCTATCGATTAGCTTTATTGCTATCGTTGTATCTTAGTTGTATGGAGTATCTCGGATAAGACCTTTCGGAAGATTAGTTTAAATATTTCAGCAGCTAAGGATTTGTTTTATATTCCGGGACATTTCAAAATTTAGGAGGTATTCATGTCAATAATATTTAAGCCGATTGAAGTATCGGATAGAGAGATTATAACAAGTTATACAATGCAGGCGGGGATTCCTATATGTGATCTTTCGTTTGCCAATCTCTACGGGTGGAGTTTTCTCTATCGTACTTCTTGGGCGGAGTATGAAGGTAATCTATTGATTCGGTTTTATCGTTCTCACGAAGATCCACATCCACGCTATCTGTTGCCACTGAGTAAGGACGGCTGTTCCGAGAAGTTGGCAAAAGCTATTGAGGTGCTTGCTGTGATAGCAGAAAAAGGTGGTTATCCTCTAAGTTTTATGGGGATTTCACCTTGCTGTCGTAATATGTTGGAGAGCCGTTTTAAGGATCAGTTTACTTTTTTCTCTGATCGAGATTGGCAAGATTACATTTACTTGAGAGAGAAGATGGTCTCGCTCTCCGGTAAGAAACTCCAGTCAAAGCGTAATTTGCTCAATCGATTTAAGGCTGCATATCCCAATTATCGTTATGAGATCATCACTGATGCCAACAAAGATGCCTGCTATGAATTGACCAGACAATGGTACAAGGATAAATCCAATGAAGAAGCCTCGGAAGATGAGCTTAAGTTGGTGAGACGTCTAATTGATAATCGAGATGCTATTGGCCTTCAAGCCGGTTCGGTTTGGGTTGAAGATCGTTTGATTGGCTTTTCCTTGGGAATGCCTATCAATCATGATACTTTTGACATTTGTGTAGAGAAAGCCGATACAGATATTCCTGAAGCGTTTGCAATTATCAACAATGAGTTTGCTCGTCATATCCCGGAGCAATATACCTATCTAAATCGAGAAGAAGATCTTGGAATTGAAGGACTTAGACATGCAAAACTACAATATAAGCCGGTAGAGATATTGCTTAAAGATACAGCTATATTAAGGACAGGCAATACCTCTATTCTGGATGATGAGCTCGTAGACAAGGAGATCCCTTCCGGTCATACCTTTAACCAATAAATTGTCTCTTTTATGATTAAAGATAATCCTATTTCTAAGCGTGAAGCTTCTGAACATCTTTGGAGGGTTTGTTTCGACGATACTGAGTCATTTATCCGCCTCTATTTTGATCACATATATAAAGATGAAGATACAATACTTTTATATGAGGATGGATTAGCTGTAGCTCATATTGAGATGCTTCGATACCACTTTGTGTTGTGTGGTAAGATATTGCCCTTTGGATATATTTCCGGTGCATGTACTCTTCCCGAATATCGCAACAAAGGGCTGATGAAAAAACTGCTTTCAGAGGCACTGTTGCAGATGTATGGTCGTGGTGATATATGGAGTGTGCTTATCCCTCAAGAGCAGTGGTTGTATGATTATTATCATCGAGCAGTGTCTTATGTGCCGGCATTTTCTAAGGATGCTATGCGATATAGTTTTGATCAATCATTAGACTCTTTTGTGTCAAGTGTTTATGATAGATATACATCTCCATGTGGTATGTATGTCTATCATACAGTTGATCAGATCAAGGCAGAAGAGATGGATTATGCATTGGCTGACGGGGGGAGATTTTATTCTTTTGACAGGGGCAGTATATTTTACTTTGAAGATAAAGATAGACTAAAGATTATGGGTATGGCCGGGAATGTCACTCGCAAAGAATTGTCAGACTTCCTGACCTATTATATAAACTCGCATCCTGGTCTTAGATTTCTCTCTTTTGTCTGTCCCTCCGAAAGAGGTGAGGCTCTGAAAGATCCGGTGAATATGATTAGGGTTGTAAATCTTGAGGCTCTAATGAAGATTATACTGTCGGATTATGAGTTTTCATTGAGATTGAGAGCCAATTTACCGGCAGCATTTACTGTTGACGATCCTATAATTGAGGCTAATAAATTGAGTTATAGTTGGGATGGAAACACATATCATCGTGTAGAAAAAACAGACTTCTCTTATGAAATAATAAATATTGATATGGTTGCTGAGGCACTGATAAGGTCTATCGGAAAGGGTTTTGTCAATCTGATGATGGATTGAAAAAAGACAAATCTTTATAAAAGTACGATGATAACAATGACAACGATAATGATGAATGTATTAACAACCAACTGACAACCAGCATTGTCTTCTTGGTTTGCCTGACTCTCATCATCGTTTTCCTCGCTCTCATCATCGTCATCATCGTCATCTTCAGGTCCCATATAAAAGGGATCTTCCTCATTCATTTCGCGGTATAGCCATTCATCTTCGTCCATATGCCAAAGGTAATAAACTGCCTTGAATATTTTGTAAAATATAGTTACAAAATATTATTGCCTTTTCTAATCGATTGAAGATATATGTGTTACACATTGATCAGAGTTGTGTAAAATGAACTTCCCGTCAATTGAAAACAAAAGAATCGTATTTAATTTATCAAGATATACCCTCTCATCAGGGCTTTTAGACTCTATATATTTCAATAGACGGGGAAGTTTTAGATGTTCAATCAAGAGCAGCCCTTGAATGCGTTTAGTGACATTATGATTGGTGAATCCGGTAAGTCAATATTCTTCAGTTGTGTACAGTTTCTAAAAGCTTCGTCTTCTATTACTTTTAGATGAATGGGCATTTTAATTGTCTGAAGCGATTTACATTCAGCGAAAGCTTCAGACCCTATTATAAAGACTGATTCCGGCAATGAAACCGACTTGATATTTTCATTGAATTTAAAAGCATTATTCCCGATACGTGCAACACCTTCCGGAATAGAGATATCACTTTGCTCTCCTAAATAACGCATCAATGTACGATATTCTTTATTGATCAAAAATCCATCTTGATACACGAAGTTTGGAGACTGAGTTTTTATCTCCACTTTTGCATCATACTCAATAAATTCAGCTTCTAAAATTTCAAGTTTCTCAGGTAGGGTGATAGAGTTTAGCTTGTGGCAATACATAAATGCACCTCCTCTAATTCGAAGAAGATTATCTGGAAGATGAATTGTGCTGATATTATTGCACCAACCGAATGCATATTCCCCTATTTCTTCCAAGGATTCCGGTAGCTTTACTACTTCAAATGAAAGGCATTTACCGAATGCATATTCTTGTATCTCCTTGATATTGTTAGGAAAATTTATATCCTCCAGAAGGTGATCGTCCCAAAATGTCCATTTCTCTATGCATTCGACATTAGGCGGAATATTAATTTGTTTCAATTGATGACAATAGGAAAAAGCATTATCTTTTATCCGTTTTACGGTATCAGGTATATGAACAATCTCTATCATATCATTCCGCATAAAAGCCTTTTCTCCTATTTCTATGCATCCTTCAAGAACAGAATATTCTCTGACCGTTAACGGTCCTGCTACCAATTTGTAATCATAATAATATGCTCCATATGAGTCTGTCCCATCTTGAAGTATTTTATGATTAGGGTTGTTTTTTTCTCGGCATGATCTTATGCCTGACAAATCATCTTTAAACATATGTTTTATTGCGTGTTGTTAAATGGAGAAGCTATAATTTAGTCTCTTTGATTAGTTGGCTGTCCACTTCTCCGGACATACTGCTATCTTTCTCTATGTATCATAAATTTAGTTATTTTTTTTTGAGAAAACTATCTTCTTTTGTCTGTTATATTTAGAAGCTGTTTAAAAATTATTCAGAGAATTTATTAAGCAATATTTTGCAGAAAGCAAGTTGAACCATAGCCTCTGCAGTAGCGGCATGAAACTCATAATCAATCGTCAGTCTTCTAAAATTTTC
>NZ_JBHSGO010000154.1:0-9120 GCF_042654485.1 Falsiporphyromonas endometrii
ATGGTGTGTTAGATTCTGCGGACATTAAGTGTTTTTATAAGACGCTAAAGTAGTGATATAAAATATATTATGAAAAATTATTCCTAATGACGGTCATTAGAATTTGACGCCTAAAGACAAATCTGGGTTGAAATGCTCATCTGCATAAATAAGGTGTTGGGGAGACTCCAATATGCCCTTATCTATTTTAATCGGATACCAATAATTGATGAACAACAAAAAGGCTGTACACCGATCTGTACAGCCTTTTATTAATCATATAGATAAATCAATCAGTCTTTGAATTTTGCTTTGATAAACTCTCTATTGAGTCTTGCGATATTGCTGATTGATACATTCTTAGGACATTCCATTTCGCAAGCACGGGTATTGGTGCAATTACCAAATCCGAGCTCATCCATCTTAGCTACCATATTCTTAGCACGTTTGGTAGCTTCCACCTTACCTTGTGGAAGTAAAGCAAGTTGACTGACCTTGGCAGAGACAAATAGCATTGCACTACCATTCTTACATGCTGCTGCACAAGCTCCGCAACCGATACATGCAGCTGCGTCCATAGCCATATCTGCATTCTTCTTAGGAATAGGAAGAGCATTTGCATCGGGTACACCACCTGTGTTTACGCTGACGAAACCACCTGCTTGAATAATCTTGTCGTAAGCTGATCTATCTACCATCAAGTCTCTGATGATTGGAAAACCTGCTGATCTCCAAGGTTCGATGGTAATGGTGTCACCATCGTTGAAGTGACGCATGTGTAGCTGACAGGTAGTAATACCGGTGTCAGGTCCGTGTGGGTGTCCATTGATGTAGAGAGAACACATACCGCAGATACCTTCGCGACAGTCGTGGTCAAATACTACCGGCTCTTCACCTTTTGATATAAGTTGCTCGTTTAGGATGTCGAGCATCTCAAGAAATGAGCTTCCCTGAGAGATATTTTGAAGATTATATGAGACGAGAGCCCCTTTTTCTTTAGGACCTTTTTGTCTCCAAACCTTGACAGTTATATTAATATTCTTGTCCATTGTAATTTGCTATAAAAGGGGTTAATTCTTGTAGTTACGAGTCTTTCTTTCTGTTTCTTCATAGATAAGCGGCTCTTTGTACATAACCGGATCTTGATCCTCACCCTGGTATTCCCAGCAAGAAACATAAGAGAAGTTTTCGTCATCACGCTTAGCTTCGCCCTCTTCAGTTTGGTGTTCAAGTCTGAAGTGACCACCACAACTTTCTTCACGGTCAAGAGCATCATGAGCCATCAATTCGCCAATTTCGATAAAGTCGGCAAGACGAATAGCTTTCTCAAGCTCTACGTTTAGGTCGTCAGCCTTACCTGGAATACGAACAGACTTCCAGAATTCTTTCTTAAGCTCCTTGAGCATCTTTATTCCTTCTTTCAGTCCTTCTGCTGTACGTCCCATACCAACATGTTCCCACATGATGTGACCCAGTCTCTTGTGCAGGCTGTCGACAGATTCGTTGCCCTTTACATTCATCAATCTGTTGATCTTATCCTTAACAGCTTTCTCTGCTTCTTCAAATTCTTTGCTGTCGGTAGAGAATCTTGGTACTTGGATTTGATCTGCCAAATAGTTTTGTATTGTGTAGGGGATAACGAAGTAACCGTCTGCAAGACCTTGCATAAGTGCAGATGCACCAAGTCGGTTTGCACCATGGTCTGAGAAGTTTGCTTCACCAATAGCGAATAGACCCGGGATAGAAGTCATCAGCTCATAGTCTACCCAAATACCACCCATTGTGTAGTGGATAGCCGGATAAATCATCATTGGTGTTTCGTATGGATTGTCGTCTACAATCTTTTCATACATCTGGAAGAGGTTGCCATACTTTTGCTCTACTACATCTTTTCCAAGACGTTGAATTGCATCAGCAAAGTCGAGGTATACAGCAAGACCACTGGCGTTGACACCGAATCCGGCATCACATCTTTCTTTTGCAGCACGAGAAGCTACGTCACGAGGTACGAGGTTACCAAATGCCGGATATCTGCGCTCCAAGTAATAGTCTCTGTCTTCTTCCTTAATTTGTGTTGGCTTAAGTTTACCTTCACGAATAGCCTTGGCATCTTCCAGTTTTTTTGGAACCCATATACGTCCGTCATTACGAAGCGACTCGGACATCAATGTTAGTTTGGATTGGAATTCGCCGTGTACCGGGATACAGGTCGGGTGAATCTGAGCCATACATGGGTTTGCAAAATAGGCACCCTTCTTATAGCATTGCCAAGCAGCCGAACCATTAGAGGCCATAGCGTTGGTAGAGAGGAAGAATGTATTGCCATATCCACCAGTTGCGATAACTACAGCATGAGCAGAATAGCGTTCGATCTTACCTGTGATAAGGTTTCTTGCAATGATACCTCTTGCACGTCCATCGATAATAACAAGATCAAGCATTTCGTGTCTGTTATATAGCTTAACAGAGCCTTTTGCTACCTGTCTTGAGAGAGCTGAATATGCGCCCAAAAGTAGCTGCTGACCGGTTTGACCGCGGGCATAGAATGTACGTGATACTTGAGCACCACCAAAAGAGCGGTTGTCGAGTAGACCTCCATATTCGCGAGCAAAAGGTACACCTTGTGCAACACATTGGTCGATAATTTCGTTAGAAACTTCAGCTAAACGATATACATTCGCCTCACGAGCTCTATAGTCACCACCCTTGATTGTATCATAGAACAGACGGTATACAGAGTCACCGTCATTTTGGTAATTTTTTGCTGCATTGATACCACCTTGTGCTGCAATAGAGTGTGCGCGACGAGGTGAGTCTTGGATACAGAAGTTGAGTACATTAAATCCGAGCTCTCCGAAAGAAGCAGCTGCAGATGCACCAGCCAAACCTGTACCAACAACAATCACATCCAAACGTCTTTTGTTGGCCGGGTTAACCAGCTTTTGATGACTCTTATAATTGGTCCACTTTTGAGCTAAAGGACCTTTAGGTATTTTTGAATCTATCTCTTTCGTATCAGTGATATTTTAGAATGGAGTGATTGTTTATCCTTTATAGATAAAACCGAAATAACATGCTGTGATGACATAAGTAAGCATAATGAGTGTAGCTAATACTATGCCAATAACTCTAAGTCTCTTGAACCAGATTTGGTTGTTCCATCCAATGGTTTGGAAAGCTGACCAGAAACCGTGTGTCAAGTGGAACCATACTGCTACGAACCAGATTAGATAGCAAACAGTCACGATAGGATTTTGGAAGGTCTTTACTACCAAATCAAATCCTTTGTCTCCTTCGTTGCCCATCCATTCCTGAAGCTGCATATGCTGCCAGAAGTGAGTGAGGTGAAAAGCCAAGATACCAAGGATAATGATTCCTAATACGAACATGTTTTTCGCATTCCACGCCACAGGAGTCTTAGAAGATGAGCGATAGCGATCGTTACCTCTGGCGCGTCTGTTTTGTAGGGTAAGTACCAGAGCATAAATGATGTGAATAATAAATCCGAATGCTAGCACAGGTACCATAACTTGCACAATCGGATTTGTTCCCATGAAATCGCAAGCGGCATTGTATCCTTCAGGAGAGAATACGGCCACTAAGTTGATCGATCCATGCAGTGTTAGAAACGTGATAAGGAATAAACCGGAGATACTCATCACCAGCTTACGCCCAATCGAAGAACTTGTTAACCACATAAATTAAAATTGTTTAGGTTTATAATTGCTTTATTTCAAAATGTTTAGTTCGCATCAATACAAACCGGATGTGATACAGCGAATCATCAGAGGATTGTTGTATCAAATAGCTTTGTCCTAACCCGTCAGACTCACATATCGTTAATCTCTCACACCCATTTACAAAAGGCTAAAATTGTCTCCGTTGTTACAAAATTATCCTTTCTCTTCCCAATAAGACAGCCTTGCCCTATTGGAATAACAAAGATATAGCTTTTATCTTGTATTTCTTCTTTCTTATTTGTCTAAATGGGTAATTTGTTCGAATTAAGAGTTGTATAAGCCGGGTTTGCCCGTTTTATCAACAGATTTTAGATACTTACCATGGCTTTTGAATATACTTCTATTAAGTTGAGTCAATTGTATTTGTGTGTTAGAGGATTCTGAGACTGTTGCACAAATGAGGTATGCTCGATGAATTGTAAGGATGGTAGCTCCTTCGTACAATATTCTATTTTGGTTTATTGCGGTCCAATAAAAGATGAAAGGGGATTATTAAGGCCTCTCAATCAATGAATTTATGCTGTTGAGTAGTTCTGTTCAAAATAATAAGCTCTCCCCATTGAGGAGCAAAGCTGTTTGTCTTACAAAGACTAAGTACAATATATAGACTAAATGTACAGAACAGATGACAGAGAATGATTTATAATTCAGAGTGAGGCTTTTATGAAATTCACGATTGTTGGTGTCATACCCGCACTGTAATAATCCTATTCTGGTTAATAATTACCAAAGGACTTTTTGACTTGTACCCTTTTATATAGAGAAAGGGTATGTATCCTCAAAAAAGACACATACCCTTTGTTTTTCTATCGCAAAGATAAAGAGCCCCTTTTTTATTTCCTATCTCTTTGTCTTAGTTTGTTTCGAATCTTTATGCTGAAGACAAAAACAACTACCTAAGACAGGTACATCAGAGGCCTGACTATTATCTTACAATTACCTTAAATGCTTTGCTTTTGTCACCGGAAGTGACTTTAACTATATACATACCGCTCTTGACCGTGATTCTTAGATCACCGTTTTGATCCTTGTAAGTAGCAATGCACTTACCCGTGATATCGTATACGCCGATATCTGACGTTGCTTTGAGCGAGATGAATATTTCGTTGCTTACAGCATATACTTTAGCCTCATTCAAATCCTCTCTTTGCATTAGGTTGAAGTTTAATTCTTGACGCATATCAGAGTATGAAGCTCCGGCCTGCTGTGAAGACTCAAATCCTGCCTGGATTTGAGAATCTGAATAGATGTCTTGTGCTCCTAAAGCTGTTATTGAGAGCACTGCAGATAATAGGTAAATATATATTCTCATAGGCTTTGTTTCTTCTAATTCGATGCAAGGTAAGAATAATTATCTTTATTACATAACCAATATCTTGATTTTTACGTTGTTTTTTCTCATATGTCCTATTAAAACGATAGATTGCCAATCGAACCTTTTGTCTTTCTCAAGTCGGATGTTGTTATTAATCAAATGAAGCAGTGGCATGATGCGGGTTTAACTCCAATATGTAGATATGAAGAGATCTTTGAAAATATCATACAAGTTCTATTTCATTCTTCCTTATACTCCGTTGTAACAGCAACCGGAGTCAAGCCTTTCTTTCATATCAGAATGAAGTAATAACAGATAGCTCTACTGTCAACGGCCGAAGCTCGTATCGCTGTTCGAACACAGATGTTGGGGAATACATAGTGTTAAAAAACTCCTTGTCATTCAATATATTAGTAACTGCGAGCTTAAATCGCCACTGCGAAGACAAATCCCATCGGAGCGAAGCATCCAAAAGGCATATATTATTACCTTTTCCTTCCTTTTTTTCGTAATAGTGGTCAGCACCTATTTCAACATTGAACTTATTTGCCGGCAGGATCGTGAGAAGAAGCTTCTGATTGAACTGTCTGTTCTTTCTGGCATCTATATTTTTCTGCTTGTAACGAAGCATGGCGAGGGAGCAGGTATAGTTAAATTGGAGCTGCTTCAGTGGCTTCCCGAAAAAAATGAATTCGATTCTTGTATTCGATATGTCAGAAGAGGCTACATCGCCTGATTCATTTTGCATAAACTTGGTGTTAAAGGAGCTATACACTCCTTTCATAGATACTCCTCCCCTAATTGGACTAATCATATAGCTTACATTTCCTATGATATTAGAAGAACTGACATTATGCGGACGGTCAGCCAACCCTGAAATCATATAGTCTTCTACGAATGTCTGTGTGGGAAGCAACATATTCCTCGTATTCTGATAAAGATAGCTTAAGTTGCCAAAGAGGCCGCTCATCACGTCTTTATACTTCAAGGTTATCCTTCCTGCCATTCTCTTGTCAGTCGTATATTCCATTACTCCGGTCTGAAGAAAGGGATACTCTGAAATAATAGGGCTTCTATACAGGTCGAACGGACTTCTTGGAACGGCTTCGTAAGAAAGAGATCCCGAAAGGTCCCAATGAGTGCCTGCCATCCATCGGGCATAAACGGATGGGCCTGCCGTCCATCTGTAATATCCGGTCTCAGTATTTGCAATTCTATCTTTCACCGTAAAGCGTATGTAATTTAAGGGGAGGGAGACTGATCCGAAGAAAGATGCCAAATCGAGCGAAATGGTAGGAATGGCGAACGCCTTTAAGGCCGCATAGCTGTTCCTATTCGTTGCCGCTTCATTATAGTTCGTCAAGCCGAGTCCTTCCAGCTTGCTATTAAGCGTCCTGCGGGCAAGCATTACTCCCTCCGTAAGCCTGAGAGAGAACCGATTGAATGCAAAAGTCTGTACCATGCTGTTCCTCGTATAAATGTACGAGTTTCTAAGCTGCTCATTCAGCTTTTCATCTTTTTTCTGATTGTCAATGAGCAAGGTCTGCGGATTCCTTCCAAACGTAGTAATCGAATTGAATCCCAAAGTCTTTCTTCCGACTCTGACAAGCATGTTGAGGACATTCTTTCCTGACCTAATCTTATTTGCCGCATCATTTTCATACACGTTAGTACCTTGGTCAAAAATATTGGAAGTATTTTTACGAAAGATTGCTGAAAGGCTATTGTTGAGATAGTATCTTTTCGTATTAGCTTCAATTCTGACCGAAGGCACGGCATTCCACTCGTTCCATCTCCCATTCTCTTCCGTTACGACCTCCCAACTTCTCCCTTCGGGAAAAAAAGACTGCTTTAGATAAGAGGTCCTTTTATAATTTGCTCTTTCCAGTTCGACCTGCGGAGTCACCGTTAACTCTTTCCCTATCTTGAACTGAGAGTTTAGGCTGAGCATATGAGAGTTGTTGAACAGCGTCCTGTCTTCGCTCAATACACCAAGGGGAGAATATTTTGCAGAGACTGCATTATATGGCGTTCCCCAATCTTCTACTTCGGAAAAAACCGATGATGTCGAAGACATAGGAGAAAGGCTTTTTCCCATGTTATTTGTCTTGAGGGAATTTAGAGATTGGAATCGATCCGAAAACCTCATGGTGGCTGCATCTACGTTCCATCTGGCCGGAGAAGCTCCTATACCTGCCTGTAAGGCTCCGATCCATTTATCCTTGGCTTTATTCCTCAGCCTCAGGTTCAAGGCTACTTCGTTGGATCTTATAAGGTCTTCAAAGAGCTTTATAGACTGATGATTCTCGAGCACTTCCACTCGGCCTACGTCTGAATGCCTAATGCTGTTGACGGCCATGTTGTATTTTCCTCCCATAATATCAGACCCATCTACATAGAAATCGCTGATTTCCTGCCCCTGATACTTGATATGTCCGTTGTCAAGCACCTCTATGCCCGGCATCCTTTTCAGCACGTCGCTGATTGTCACGTCATTCTTGTGGGCAAAAGCAGAAGTGAAATAAGTGACGGTATCCTTAGACATTTTGATATCCGGAGACTTTACGACCAGTTCTTTCAGTTTAGTAATCTTTGGGTCGAGATAGATGTCATAAGACTGTTTGCCTTTTTCCAGCCTTACGGACTGAGAAACATATCCGACCATCTTAACTCTGAGAAATTTCGCCCGGCCAAGATCTGCCTTCTTAAATTCAAAGACACCTTGCTTGTCCGTTACAGTATAGCTTACTATATCATTTTCGCTATCTGTGGTAAGGAGGACTACGGCCGTTTCAATAGGCTTTCCAAGCTCCGTCACGCGACCTTTGATGGAGGTTTTCTGTGAAAAGGCTTCCGCCAATGCCATGATTATGAGCACTGAAAATATAAATGTCCTTCTGATTTTCATAATTTGATGGTTATGATGTTTCGATTCTATGTCATGTCTATCTCCTGTAGAGATTTTAGTGATATAGGAGACTATCTATAATCGGTTTCAAGGAGGTCGTTGTCTCCTCCGCCGAAGTCTGTCGAATTGACCGACATGCTCCCCGTCGTACTCATCTGGGCATATCCGTTCACTCCGATCCTCTTCATCTTCGCCTTCATTCTTAGAAGTTTTTTCCTGTCTGTCAAATTGTATTTTATGCCTTTGTGCTCCGTATATTCTATTGGAATGACTTCCTGTTTAAGGGATTGGAGCTCAAAAATGTAGTGTTTGCCCACATCCTGAATCTTAAATATCAATCCCGGAAGCCCGGAAAACTTCCATGGCCCTTTGTCGGTAGGGATGTCAGAAGAAAACCATGCTACATAATCCCTTCCCCTGTAATGGCATGTTGCTTTATGACAAGTATACCCCATAATGTCTGCGGTATCCGGTAAGATCTTCCACTCGGGCCGGTCGTTGTCTTCCGAATAGATATAACGATCCGTAAAAACGGCGTCTTGAACAGTCCTCCTGCCTTTCGGATAATTGCTATAGACCACTTCGGGCTCCGCCTGCATAAAGCCCCATAGTCAAAAGAAATATATCGAATTTACGTATACAATAATCTACTATTACATCGTATTTATTAAACTGTTTTGAGCTGATCTTCTACTCTAATGTTTTAGACATTTTGAAGATTAAGTTCGAACCCTACATTTTTGAGAGATAGCTTGATAGTTGGCTCATCTTCTTTATTTGTTAGCAGAATAGCTGAGACCAGACAATAGTATTGGGGAAGTAACCCATCTTTGCTCCAAAGTAGTTTGATATTGGCTACTTCTGACATTGTATTTGCCACATCACATCCCAAAGCTTCGATGGAGGGTCTTATCTTTTCGGGAAATCTACAGGCTTTGCCATGTTGTTTGGTGCAATCTTCCGGCTTGCAGAAATGACAATTCCCTGCAAAGCAAGCTCTTGAGCCATGGAATAATGATTCAGCTTTAAGTAGCATCTCATCCAATCTTTTGGTAGTATCCCTAAAAGTGTGTAATTGAAGTTTATCTTTGAGTCAAAATTAATCATTTCATTTATTTGTTTTGCTCATCCGTCAGGCAGACATGAAAAACACCGGGGGGATTGGCGTCCGCCCGGGG
>NZ_JBHSGO010000155.1:0-9133 GCF_042654485.1 Falsiporphyromonas endometrii
CCGGGCGGACGCCAATCCCCCCGGTGTTTTTCATGCCCGCCTGACGGATGAACAAAACAATGAATTGAAATGATTAATTTTGACTCAAAGATAAACCTCCTTTACACACTTTTTGGGATACTACCATTGTCTTTGATAAATTAGATTCCTAAAGACTTTGAAATAAAAATAGGCTGATTCTACTACGAGAGTCAGCCTATTTTTGTTTAAGTCATTTACCAAGTATTATGATGGAATCTCGACTTTCTTTTTCTCTTTTACCTCTTCTTTGTCTTTGCCATCGGAAGTCTTTAGTTTGATCTTATTATCCTTGCCGGTGGTAAATGTAATGATTTGTCCCTTCTGTACCTCACCATCCAGAATAAGGTCTGTAAGTCGATCCTCTATCTCGGATTGAAGAGCTCGTTTGAGAGGCCTTGCTCCATATTGAATGTCAAAGCCCACCTTTGCGATAGCATCACGTGCCTTATCGTCAACCTTAAGATCGTACCCGGCTTTCCTTACTCTTGACAAAATGTCAATAAGTTCGATGTCGACAATCTTACGAATGCTCTTTTGGTCAAGCTGATCAAAGAGTATAATCTCGTCGAGACGATTGAGAAACTCCGGACTAAAGGTCTTATTAAGAGCCTTTTGAATGACACTTCTCGAACGTTCTTTATCCAAAGCCTCATCGTTGGTCTTAAATCCAATACCGGTACCAAAATCTTTTAGTTGTCTTGTACCAACATTGGAAGTCAAGATGATGACAGTATTTCTAAAGTCGACTTTACGACCTTCACTGTCTGTAAGGTAACCCTCGTCCATAACTTGAAGAAGGATATTATAAACATCTTGGTGTGCTTTCTCAATCTCGTCAAGCAGTACGACAGAGTATGGCTTCCTTCTTACCTTTTCGGTAAGCTGCCCACCTTCATTGTAGCCGACATATCCCGGAGGTGCTCCGACAAGTCTACTTACGGCAAACTTCTCCATATACTCACTCATATCCACGCGAATCATGGCTTCTTCCGAGTCAAACAGAAGTTTGCTTAGTTTCTTTGCCAAATAGGTCTTACCCACACCGGTTGGTCCAAGGAAAAGGAATGTACCGATAGGCTTCTTTTCGTTGCGCAAGCCCAGACGACTTCTCTGTACGGACTTGGCCAATTTCTTGACAGCTTCATCTTGACCAATGACCACAGACTTAAGCTCGTCGACAAGCTTTCTGAGTCGTTCGCTTTCAGCTTCTGCTATGCGTTGTACCGGTACACCTGTCATCATGGCAATCACTTTGGCTACCTCTGCCTGATCAACAATTTTGCGGTCTTGATCAAGGTTGTTTTTCCAGTCGTCGGTTGCCTTTTGATGTTGCTTGATAAGTTCTCTTTCTTTTTCTCTGTAAGAGGTTGCCAATTCAAAGTTTTGAGCCTTTACCGCATTCATCTTTTGCTCTCGGATCTCATTGAGTCTCTCTTCTATGATTTTGATTGCTTCCGGTGTTTCATCAGAATTGGAAACCCTGAGTCCGGCTCCCGCTTCGTCAATGACATCTATAGCCTTGTCAGGGAAGAAGCGATCGCTTATATATCTATTCGTAAGCTCAACTGAGGCTTTGATTGCTTCATCGGTATACTTAACGCGGTGGAAGTTTTCGTACTTTTCTTTGAGCTTGTTTAGAATATTGATTGTCTCTTCGGGAGTGGTGGGATCAACGATAATCTTTTGGAAGCGTCTTTCCAAAGCCCCATTCTTTTCTATAGACTTTCTATACTCATCCAAAGTGGTAGCTCCAATACATTGGATATCGCCTCTGGCCAAAGCAGGCTTCATAAGATTGGCGGCGTCCATAGAATCTTGAGAGCCACCTGCTCCTACTATATTATGTATCTCATCAATGAAGAGAATGACATCTTGTCTTTCTTTGAGCTCTTCAATAACAGCTTTGATACGTTCCTCAAATTGCCCGCGATATTTTGTCCCCGCTACCAATGCTCCTAAGTCAAGACTGATAATCTTTTTGTCAAAAAGGATGCGATTGACCTTCTTGTTGACGATCATTTGAGCCAAACCCTCAACAATAGCACTCTTACCTACACCCGGCTCTCCAATAAGGACCGGATTGTTTTTCTTTCTTCTTGAAAGGATATGGATAAGTCTTTCGACCTCTCTTTGCCTTCCAATCATAGGATCCAATTTGCCCTCACGAGCTTGCTTGGTCATATCATTACCAAAAGCCTCGAGTGCCGAACCTCCCTTTCCCTTGTTATGTCTGGGGGGAGTAGGGGGAGGCCCTTGAAGCTCTTCTCTATCTTCGTCTTCGTTGTCATTGTTATCTTCTGAGTCATTGTTTGATTCGTCTTCTTTATCAGAATCATCAAACATATCGTCAAAGTCGTGATCGTATCCAAATTGCGGATTATTAAGCATCTCTTCATTTATTTCGCATGATCCACATATATCTTGTATATCGTAGCCTTGTGCGCGAATTGATTTTTTAGCCATGTTGCTTGTATTCAACATTATTATTCCAATTAATAGTTTGACGGAATGTATGCAGTCATCCTCCAGCCCATCAATATGTATTGCTGCTGCTGTATTAAAAGCGTTTTTAATATCGCTGGAGAGTAGAGCTGAAAAATTCTTTGCCGTGGTTTTGACACTTTGCCTAATACCACCAAAACTTGCTAAGACGCTGAGCGCCGTCTCTTCCAAATCCATTCCCATTTGAAAAAGTGCCGAATTGGCCAAGCTTTCATCCCCTGTAAGGATGGCAAGGAAAATATGGTCCGGATTAATCTTGCGATATCCGAACAACTTCATAAAACCTTTGGCTTTACTCAGTATGTCTATTATTTGTTTAGTACATCTCATCACCCTCTAAAGTTACAAAGGTCGTGCCAAAGTAGCAATTATTGTGTGTGACTACAAAATGAGAAGGCAAACAATAGCTGACCTTTGCTAATCATAAGAAATATGACACTTTTGACGGTTGAGATGAAATAGATTCTTATTTAACTATTCCTTTTGATATCTTCAACTTCAGTGCCTTGCACCTTCCCATTTCCGAAGAGCCATTTCAAGATTATGAAAGTCATCACATTTTTAGTACCTTAGTCATTCATTAAGAATAAGATCCATGGAGATAAGCATATTACTTACCATACTTTTGATTACCTTTTCGCTTGGCGGATTATTCCTCCGAGGGGGTAAGATATGTCTTGTCGATGAAGATCAAATCAATGACTTCGTAACTATCAAATATAATCTTAAGAATGCTCTCTTTCGATGGACTGTGAAGCTCGTCCTTAGAGTGTTATATTTGTTAAATACTGTTATCTTATTTTGTGGTCAAAAAGCCACTCAAATCACACTGATTCAACTTGAGAATTATAAAATCGAGGGTTAGGGTTACTTGACCTTCAGCCGACTGTGCCCGTTTTTATAGTACGAAACGGGCTTTTTTATGCGCTATTTTAACAAATAAGCTCGCGCGAGAACAGATTGCTTCTCGCGCGACTTTCGATCCGTTGTCGCGCGACCTTGATATGCGAAGTCGCGCTACTTCAGGTGCAACCTCGCGCGAGTTTACCTTCAAAGTAGCGCGAGAATGGATTGCAAGTCGCGCGACCTTCGAAAAAAGGCAGCCTAAAAGCTATTTTTAAGTAGGCAAAAGGTAAAATAAAAACAGCCTTCATACAATTTAACATTTGGTGAAATCGATAAATTCTCATTCTGTCTCATTTTATATTGAAAAAGGCCTTTTTGAAGTCAAAAATGGTCTGCTTTTAGATTGAAAGAAGGGATGAGTTTATTTACATTATTTATCTAATAAAGTGTGATTTGAGCAAAAAGATACGCTATCCCTTGCGTTTAAAAACATTGGTATTGATGATGAAATAAGAACCTATTTTAGACAGCTTTTCCACATTTACCACAAAACGAATCTTCAGAGTGGATCGGGTTGCCACAATTGGTACAAAACCTATGTGACTGAGATACTGCATTGTCCTTTTTTGATCTTGACTTAGCTTTGGCAATCTCTCCGGATATGATACCGGTTGGAACAGCTATAATCGAGTAACCGAGCAGCATCACAAAAGTTGAAATCATTTGTCCCAGTGCCGTAATGGGCGTAATATCTCCATAACCAACAGTCGTGAGTGTAATAGTTGCCCAATAGATAGCTTTTGGAATACTCGAAAAGGTTGGATTGATCTCTCCTTCAATAATATACATGATGGATCCAAGAATGGTAACAATCATCAAGACTGTCATCATAAACACCCCAATTTTGGGTAAACTTGTGAGAATAGATTTCCATAAATAGCTTCCCTCTGTGCGGAGATTACTCAAACCGAAAATGCGGAATACTCTAAACATTCGGATAAATCTGAATGCAAATAGGAAATGGGTACTTCCGGTGAAGATACTCAGATAGGTGGGAAGAAATGAAATGAGATCTACAATACCATAGAAGGAGAGTATATACGATCGTTTCTTTTCAAGACACCATATTCTAACTATATATTCAATTGTAAAGAGAATGGTAAAAGCCCATTCAATCCAATAAAGAATCTCATGAGTCTTTGTACTTAGATTTTTGATCGAATCAACGGCCACTGCAATGATGCTTGAGATAATGCAAAGGAGCAATACAATATCGTAGAGTTTGCCTCCCATAGTATCCCAACCAAAGATAATATGCCTTACATAGCGACGGCTGTACCAGGGACCATAGTTGATGCTTTTACAAGTATTTTCCTTCTTGAGCTGGTGCATAGAAATATTAGTTTATATCATTCAAGACAAAAAGAATCTGCCTAAATAATCGAACAAATGTATGATAAAAACAGAAATACTTTCATCCTAAACCATGATAAAACTATCATAATTATAAGGAGGTCAGATTGTATTAAACAAAAAATAGAAGGGCTGCACCGTATTTGGTGTAACCCTTCTCCAGTATGTTTTATTTAGAATTTGGATCTTAGAAGTTGAAATTGTAGCAAACCAAAAATGTGTTTCAACCTTTTACGAAACTCAATTCAACCAACTTCTTAATCTTTTGCCGATAAGAATGGATATGTATAATCTGTTGGTGGAACGAAGGTTTCTTTGATTGTTCTTGGATTGCACCATCTCATCAAGTTGAGAGGTCCACCGGCCTTGTCGTTTGTACCACTTGCTCTTGCTCCGCCAAATGGTTGTTGTCCAACTACTGCTCCGGTTGGTTTATCATTGATATAGAAGTTTCCGGCAGAATATCTCAATGCTTCAAGAGCCTCTTCTATAGCATACCTGCAGTGAGAGAAAATAGATCCTGTCAAACCATATTTGCTTGTACCGTCGCAGACTTTAAGTATTTCTGCATAGTCTTTGTCTTCATAAACATATACAGTCAGTACCGGTCCAAACAGTTCGTCAGTCATTGTGGCATAGAACGGATTGGTTGTTTCTATTACTGTAGGCTGGATGAAATAGCCATAATTTTTGTTCCCTTCTCCACCAAAGATGATTTTGGCATCGGCATCTTTCCTTGCTCTTTCGATATATCCCATGATTTTGTCGAAAGAGGCCTCATCAATAACGGCATTCATAAAGTTGTCAAACTCCATGACATCGCCCAGCTGGATAGTGCTAATCATATCTCCCATAGCCTCTTTGATTTGTGGCCAAAGTGAGCGTGGAATATATGCACGACTGGCTGCAGAGCACTTTTGACCTTGATATTCGAATGCGCCGCGTACGAGGGCAGTGGCCACCTCTAAGGGTTCTGCACTGCTGTGGACCACTACGAAGTTTTTGCCACCGGTCTCGCCTACGATGCGTGGATAGCCTTTGTATTTGTCAATATTTCCTGCAATGCTTTTCCAAAGAAGATTGAATGTTTCTGTAGAGCCGGTAAAGTGGAATCCTGCAAGTTTATCGCTATTTACTGCCACTTTGCCAATTAGACTTCCTTGTCCCGGTAAGAAGTTGATAACCCCTTCGGGGATTCCGGCCTCTTCCATTATCTTCATCAGAATATAGTTGCTGTATAGAGCTGTGGTAGAAGGTTTCCAAATAGTGGTATTTCCCATCATGGCAGGAGCTAAATTGAGGTTACCTGCGATACTTGTAAAGTTGAATGGGGTGACAGCAAAGATAAATCCTTCAAGAGAGCGATACTCTGATCTATTGAGTACCCCTTTGTCGTTGAGAGGTGGCTGGTCGGAGTATATTTTGGATGCATAATATGCACTGAATCTTAAGAAGTCGATTAGTTCGCAAGGTGCATCGATCTCTGCCTGCATGGGGTTTTTGCTCTGTCCAAGCATTACAGAAGCAGCCAATTTGTATCTATATTTAGTAGAGATGAGCTCTGCCATTCGAAGCATAATACTTGCCCTTTCGGTCCAAGGCAGTCTACTCCAATCATGACGAGCTTTTTCTGCTGCCTCGATAGCCATAAGCACTTCCTTGTCAGATACTTTGTGATAAGTGGCAAGTTTGTGTGCATGATCGTGTGGCATGACCACATTCCCGGTATTCCCGGTTCGTATTTCTTTTCCTCCTATAATAATGGGTATTTCTATCTCGTTGGCTGACTGTTTTTTGAGTTCATCAAGGAGCTTTTTGCGCTCAATGGTACCCGGAGCATAGCTGTAAACAGGTTCGTTGCCGGGTTTGGAAAAATTAAAAACTGAATTGTTCATCTTATCTGATTGTTGTTATTGTAGTTCATTTACTCTTGAGGAAGAAAGTTTTCTGCAAGCATACATCTTGCCGATCCTCCCCCGTTCTTTTCTATCGTCTCCAACTCGGGAGCGACTATTTTGCTGTAAGCTTCTATTTCTGCTATCTGTTGTGGATTGAGCGACCGCTTGGCCTCTGCACTCATTACCAATATCGAGTTGCCATTTTCATCTTCCACTTCAAGCATATTGCCTGCGAAATGTTCAACTTGTTCGAGGCTGATATCTATAATCTTGTGATTGGTTTGTTTTAGGCTTTCGACGACCATGTCTCTTTCAGTGGAGTCCTTGATGCACTCAAGGCATATCACTGCGTACTTTGTGGCAACACACATCATTACATTGGTGTGGTAGATAGGTTTATCAAATGCATCTGTGGCTGTAAAGACCAGACCTTTGTAGTCAAGCTCGGTACAAAAATCATCCAATACTTTTTGATTGGTACGTTCACTTGTACAGCAGTAAGCAATTTTGTTGACCCGATCGAGAACCATGCTTCCTGTACCTTCTAAAAAGCATTTTTCTTTTTCATAACCGCTGAGATTGATAATCTTGGATACTCCATCCAAATCTCCTACAGTGGCAAGAATGTGCAATTTCCGTTCTTGTTGCCTATTCTGTGCATACATAGGGTATAGGATAAGTTCTCCGGTAACATGTGTGCTAAACCAGTTGTTAGGGAAAATAGAGTCCGGTGTATGTGGCTTTTTTGTGTCTTGAATGACCCATACATCAACTCCATTGTTCCTTAAAAGGTTGACATAAGCATCAAATTCTCTTTTAGCCGATTTGGCAACAGCTTCGGGAACTCCGGTTTCTTTTTGAAAACTATTGTTTGTCGCTGTCTCTGCGTTGTAGCCAAAAAGAGCAGGGCGTACCATGATAACACGGTTTGTTGCCTGTTTCCTTACAATACTCATATCTACAATTATTTAGATTATTCCAGTACTTTGAGGGACTCTCTAATAATGTCGGCAGCTTCTCCTAATTCGTCCTTTGTGATACAAAGTGGGGGTGCAAGTCGAATAATGTGTCTATGAGTTGGTTTTGCAATGAGTCCTCGTTTGGCCATTTCTTCGCACACATCCCATGCTTCGTTTCCGTTGTGTGGCTCAATAACGATGGCATTTAGAAGACCTTTCCCTCTTACAAGTTTCAGAAGTGGACTGTTGATCTTATTAAGTTCGGCGCGGAAATATTTACCTAATTCATCAGCTTTCTCAGCCATTTTTTCCTCTTTGATGACTGTTAATGCGGCTATGGCTACTCTGCACGCAAGTGGAAATCCTCCAAATGTGCTGCCATGTTCGCCCGGTTGTATTGTCAACATAATTTCATTGTCTGCCAATACTGCACTTACTGGAAGTACTCCTCCTGACAAAGCTTTGCCAAGAACTAATATGTCGGGTCTTACTCCTTCATGTTCGCAACACAGCATACGACCTGTACGGGCAATACCGGTCTGTACCTCGTCTGCTATAAATAGAGCATGGTTTTTGTGACATATGTCTGATGCTTTTTTGATATAACCATCATCCGGAACAAATACTCCGGCTTCTCCTTGAATAGGCTCGGCAATAAATCCTGCAATCTTGTCTCCGTACTTTTCAAATGCAGCTTCTAAGGCAGGTATATCGTTGTATGGTATTTTGACAAAACCGGGAGTGAACGGGCCGTATTCAGAGTAGCTGCTTGGGTCTGAACTCATGGATACAATACTTATCGTACGTCCATGGAAGTTGCCTTCACAAACAACGATAATGGCTTCATTGTCAGGAATACCTTTTACTTTGTAGCCCCATCTGCGACAAAGTTTGAGAGCTGTTTCCACAGCCTCGGCTCCTGTATTCATTGGAAGTACCTTGTCATATCCAAAATAGTTGTGCATAAACTCCTCATATTCACCCAAACAGTCGTTATAAAACGCTCGAGAGGTCAGACAAATTTTATCTGCTTGCTCTTTGAGTGCTGCAACGATCTTTGGATGACAATGTCCTTGATTGACTGCACTATAAGCAGATAAGAAATCGAAATACTTTTTACCGTCTACATCCCATACGAATGCTCCTTTTCCTCGAGCCAATACAACTTCCAGAGGATGATAGTTGTGTGCTCCATAACGATCTTCAAGATCAATGTAATGTTTTGCTTTGCTTGTTAAATCCATGACTTAATTGTTGTTTATGTGTTTGTTTATAATGATCTTAACGTTTGTGTTTTAGTTCAATTGTTGGTGAATTGTTTTTGCCTTGCAATACACCGTCTTATGACTGTCTTGAAATGCTCTCTTCTAAGAAGCTGTTTAAATTTAATTGAAAAACAATCTTATACAAGGTGTTAATATATTGAATATCAGTAGGTTAGTTGATTTATTATTTGTAACTTTATGATTATCAAACAATTAAAGTTATGGAGCA
>NZ_JBHSGO010000156.1:0-9278 GCF_042654485.1 Falsiporphyromonas endometrii
AAAATTTTAGAAGACTGACGATTGATTATGAGTTTCATGCCGCTACTGCAGAGGCTATGGTTCAACTTGCTTTCTGCAAAATATTGCTTAATAAATTCTCTGAATAATTTTTAAACAGCTTCTTAATCTTGTTGGTTGCTTTCATCCCCTTCCCTTGGTCCGGATAGTAATGGATGGGTGAAGAGATAACTTTTTCTACCTTTCCGGCCTTTGGTTGCAAGAAGATGTCGCTTTCCTCTTGATTCCCTTCTGGAGCTTCTTTGATGCTCCTTGTTGTCTCGTTGTTGTGGACTGAATCTATCGTAGCACGTACGAAGATGTTTCCCACGGCTGTGAGACATACCAGCATACTCAATAAGAGTAATCGGGTAATTTTCTTCATGAATTTTGTTATTAAATTAAACACTAAACTAATTTTGCATCACATCTGCTCACCATCTCGGCTTCGAATGAGTGAATGCTTTGTTTGAGTGTTGAAGGGGCAGGGGATGGTGTTGCCCACGTTTGTAGATATCCTGTGACTTGAGATCAACTGTCTGAGATATTTTTCTAACGATTTCATCAGATTTTGACAGCCTACATGCAACCAATTGCCACAACCAACAAGTTGTCGCTTCAATAAACATTCTGCTCAGACTAAGTCCTCGAAAGTCATGAGAGCAATCAAATTGGCAGGTCTTCCGGCTTATTTCTGGATTATGAGCGCCTTCCCAACCGAACTATTATTATGGCCAGTGGCTTTATGCGCAAATCGTTATAAACGAAACTTACGGCAACGGGACTGCTTAGGACTTGCACCTAATTCCCTTTTAATTGTTGTCCTATCCTTTTGATAATCAAAGGTTTTATTCTTTTTGATTACAAAGGTGAACGTTATTGTCAAACCAATTCGCAAGCAAAGGTAGGCAATGTTTCTTAGACGATGGATTTGTAAAGTGTTGAAATTCAAAATGATAAGTCTTATTAATTAACTTGTTTTGACATAACTTTATATCTAAGATTTTGTATGGAGGCATGTTGTTTACAATTCTGGCTTCCAGTGAATGATTTATTAATAAATATTGCTCAATCTTCTTCTTAGTTTGATTTTTCAAGGTTAATAAGTATGTATTTTCTTATATGGCTGTCTTGGGAACATCAAGATTGTCCGCTGCGATAAAAGTCTTTGAATACCTAAAATGTGTACTTAGTCTTTTACTTCTTTGGTATAATCGCTATTAATAGGGATTACCCCGAGCTTGTTGGGTCTTTAGCTTTGCATTCGAATCATAAAGGTTGAATGCAGGTGCGATTTTATATCATATTATTAGTTTGTCTTTTGGTGTCAAGTCAAAATAGGGGCGTATGTCAGAATTGTTACTACAAGGCTGTTGTCTTAGATTATGAAACCAAAGTTTCACTTCCGTTTGCATCTGTTTCTTCTGAATCGTTAGACTTGAATCTATGTACGGATGCTCAAGGCCACTTTCAGATCAATATTCCGAGAGGAAGGACTATAGGGATAACCATTAATTATATGGGTTATCAACCTTTGTCCAAAAAGGTGGTTTGTCGCAACAAGGTCGATACCTTATTTCTTCATCCTGCTACCTATTCTCTTGAAGGAATTGTTGTACAAGGCGAGTTATCTAAAAAAGAGTCAGGAAAAACACGAATCAATAAAGAGGCTTTGGACTATTTGCAACCAACCGGCTTATCCGATGTGCTGTCTTTGACACCGGGTGGGCTTGTTCGTAACCCCGGACTTAGGGGCGTTCAGCAAATGTCTGTCAGAGAGGTCCGCTCTAATCATAATACGGCTCTTGGTACCGCGATTGTGGTGGATGGTGCCCCTATTTCTAACGATGCCAATCTACAAGGCTTAGGTAATCATAATCAAGAGTTGGATGCCAAGACCACTATGAATGGTGGTGTTGACCTTAGAGAAGTTTCAGTGGATCATATTGAGAGCGTGGATGTGGTTGAAGGTATTCCATCGGTTCGTTATGGCAATTTGTCAAGTGGGGTAGTCATCTTACATACAAAAGTTGGATATAGCCCTTGGACCTTGAGAGTTCAATCAGATCCCTATACTAAACTTGGGTCCATAGGAAAAGGTTTCAATGTCTCTCAAGGTCATAATCTTTATTTTGGCGCAGACTATGCTCAGAGTGTTTCAGATAAGAGAAATCCAATTTCCGGATATCGCCGTTTGATGGGTATTGTGAAATACTCTTATGCCGGCAGGCATATTTATGCTCCGCGCTTTATGACCTCTTTGATGTATACGG
Organism: Falsiporphyromonas endometrii; assembly: GCF_042654485.1. NCBI lineage: Bacteria > Pseudomonadati > Bacteroidota > Bacteroidia > Bacteroidales > Porphyromonadaceae > Falsiporphyromonas > Falsiporphyromonas endometrii. Next base: position 2,271 of record NZ_JBHSGO010000156.1, read on the forward strand.
GGACCCTTAACAGTCGTAAGTTTGATCCTGAGGTGATGACATTGAGAGAGTCCTATTACAACTATTATAATAAGGTTGTTTGGAACAATAATTTTTCTCTTAAGCCGCAAATGCCATGGATCAATACTATTGATGCTGTGTTTTCTTTGGACTATGCACACGACCTTATAGAACAAGAAAAATATGTCTCTCCTCGAGGTATCTTGGCTTTGCCTCTATTGGATGAGGATGGAGTCGGAGAGGGTGCATATCTTCCTCCCGTATATTATACACACTATAAAACGGATGGTAAGCCTTTGAATCTTTTTGCTCAAATCAGAACTTCTCATCGTTGGAATTATGGCAGGTATGATGGTGATTTGATGATTGGAGCTGAATATAGATTGTCGAAGAATTATGGGAGGGGACCGATCTATGACCGTATGTTGCCTCCCAATCCCGGTTCTTCTTTATCTTCCAGACCTATCGCATACAGATCTATTCCCGCCATGTCTCCTTTATCCTTTTTTGTTGAGCATCGTTTGCGTACAGATTTAGGGAGAGGATGGGAGTCTGATATCAGACTTGGCATTCGTACAGAGAAAGACCTAAATCTAACAGGATCTCCCTATGATATAGCTAAACGTTGGTCGTTTGAACCGAGAGTATATGGCACGCTGTCATTGCCTCCTTTTAGTCTGTTTTCTTCCCTGATTAAGGTGAATCTAATGGGTGGGTGGGGAAGACATATCAAGCTTCCAACTTTGTCTTATCTCTATCCTGAGAAGGCCTATTTTGATCTTGTTGAACTCAATTATGCAGATCCCAATCCGGCCAATAGATTGTTGTGGATTCGAACATATGTCAGGGATCGGGCTAACTACCACCTTCGGTTTAATAGAGAAGACAAATATGAATTAGGCTTATCAGTTAATTGGTTGAATACAGATATAATGTTGAGTGCCTTTCATCACAAAACGAGAAGTGGATATTCTTATGGTACACATACTTATTACACCCCTTATGATAAGTATTCTCTTCCATCGCCATTACCAAACGGTAAACCTTCTATTAGTGACTTCCCAAAGGCTCATACCGATTATTTGTCAGCTACATCACAGCCGGACAATTCTATTTGGATAGATAAAAAAGGGTTGGAATATAGTGTCAGATTCCCTCAGATTTCTGTCCTTAAAACGAATCTAACCTTTCAAGGTGCTTATTATAAAACGATTTATGGCAATAGCTTGCCAATGGCTTATCGTCCCTCAACGCAGATTGAGGGAAAGGTCAACCCTTATCTGGGATATTATATAGGTCGAGACAATACAAAGACTACCCGATTTCACACTTTGTTAAGGACAGATACCCATATTCCAAAGTTGAAGCTTATATGCTCTACAACTACCCAATTTGTATGGTCGTATACTTCCAGGCAGATGCCGTTTGACGCATATCCTCTGTATTTCCTTGATCAAAAAGGAATCAGTCATAATGGCAAGGATATAGATCTAAATGATCTTGAGCAAAAACAGTTGATTGCAACAACCGATCCCATGATGTTTCAAAAGAATAAAGAACCTGTGGATATTGGCTTTAATGTTAAGATGACAAAGGAAGTGAATAGGTGGCTTAAGGTCTCTTTCTTCGTTAATAACTTATTGACATATAGGCCGGTATATCTTACAAATTATAGGATGAAAGTGCAGAGTTGGAGGGTGGCGTTCTTTGGAGTCGAGTTGCAACTAAAAACGATTAAGAATGGAAATGGATAGAGTACTTTGTTCATTTCAAGATAGAGAAGCATTTTTAGGTATGTCCTTGATTTGTCCTCTCCGATTTTCTGTGTTCTGTATGCTCTTTTAGGAAAAACATATTTTGAATAATTCCATTAATCCATAATTAAATGTTATCAACATGAAGAAAAATGTTTTATGTCTATTGGGTCTATTCCTGGCAGGTCTGACCTTGTTTTCGTGTTCCAAGGACGATAAGGGGGGTGGGTCTGCCATAGAGACCGAATCTCCTGTCTCAATTCATTTGAATATAAGTGACAAGACTATTGTCCCGGACCATATTCAATTGGAAGTTCTAAATACAGAGACCGGTCAAAAGAAGGATTTTAAGTATGCTGAGCAGATATCCTCCCTTAAGATCTCACTTCTCCCCGGGGTTTATACTTTTACTGTGTCGGCAACTTCCAATACGGGAACAAAAGTCTTCAACCTTATAGGGAAAAAAGAAAATGTCTCTATCGTTAAAGGCGAAAATGCAGTAACATTGGATTTGTTGTTGCAAAAATCAAGTAGTGGTTTTGTTTTCAAAGAGATGGCCTATGCCGGTTTTACTGAGAATGAGACGAACAAGGCCTATATCTGGGCTTCTTACTTTATTATTCATAACAATTCAACCGAAACACTCTATGCTGACAGCTTGGTTTTTGGAGTTTCTGCCGGTAATACCAAATTGCCTTCAGTCAATGAGAATATCGTCAAAAGACTTCCGGCTGTTGGAGCCTCTTCTCTTCTTATGATTCCGGGTAATGGCAAGTCTGTTGCGGTCGGACCGGGTAAAGATTTGGTCGTAGCTTTATTGGCCAAAAATCATCATTCTGTATCAGACAATGCTCCGGATCTTTCGGGAGCAGATTTTGAGTGGGGTGAAAATACAGAGGTGTATCCTTTGGAGGACAATCCCCAAGTCCCCAACCTTGTATCGTTGCATAAAGAGAGCAGGTCTTTTACGATGTTGCACATGAGAGGATTGAGCTCTTATTTTATTTTCAAATTGGATCGTCCTTATAAAGAATTCTTGAAGACATTTGGTCATGAGGATAAATATCCCAATCCAACTGTTCCTCCCGTTATGCGTCCGTATATTCCGGATAGTATGATATTGGATGGTATTGAACAGTCAGATGGTGAGACCATTGTACAGAAAGTACTTCCATCTTCCGTTGATTTGACACATACCTTTATCTCTGAGATGGGCAAAGGACTTACCATACAGCGTAAGATTGCCTCAAAAGTGGGAGATATTGTTATTCTTCAAGATACAAATGATTCGATGAATGATTTTCTGCGTGATCAGCCATCCTCATTATTGAAAAAGTAATCTCTTAATCATATCTCTTATTAATTGGGCATGAAGCGGTCTCCTTTGAAATATATAATCGATTGGTATTGCATCGGGATTTTGTGTGTCATGAGTCTGTCTGTTTGCAATGGACAAAAACATTATTTGTCCACCATAAAGGATAGTCCTATTATGAAACAATGGTGGGATAACGACTCTGTTAAGTATCAATTCAGTTCAAAAGGGGCTGCTTCTTTGCTTAGTTTTATGCCCGGGGTTGTAGCTTCTGAAGCAGGTGTCGCCTATCTGTCGCAAACAGTAGAGGGAGCCCCTGTTTCGTATCGACCCAATGGTCTTCGGGATCTATGCTTTTTTGCGGATGGTATTAAGCATTTGAACTCCTTCTCCTTTAGAGGAAATGCAATGTATGCACGCAATCTACAAAGAGACAATAAATCATCTTTGACAGATGATGTGCAGCTTTTTTATCCCTTTGTGCTTGCTGATACTCTGTCGACAAACTTTTATAAAGAGGTATATTCATTGGGGGCGGATGCTTCATATCGGTTGAGAAATTGTGCCTTCTCGGTCGGATGTGATTACCTTGGTTCTTTGAGGTATAGCAAAAGGGATCCCAGGGTGCAGAATACAGTTTCTGATATTTCTTCCAATCTCTCCTTTACCTATCATTTCCCGTCAATAGGGCTGATATCACTAAAGATGATGTATGGGGCCTATTATCAAGATCTTTCATTAGTCAATTATACCAAAGACGTTGCTCAGTGGGTGTATGTGATGAGACCCCTTGGGGGACATAATACCCGTTATAGCAATAGAGGTGATTATACGAGGTATCGTCATACTCGTGATTATGGGCAGGTGAGGTTAGATGGCTTCTTAAAGTCTTTCAATCTGCATAGCTATTTTACGATAGGACAATCAAAATCACGATTAAACTTTGATCGTGCCGGGGTTTATTTGAGTGAGATGTTAAGTGTCCCTATGAAGGTTTATCTCTCGGCCGATTTGTGCAGGTTAGGATCGCTTGGTGTATTGACATTTAGAGGAAAGTACAATCATGAGTCAAAATCAGCTCAAGAGAGGGTATATAATCTGGTGTCTGAGCCCGGAGAACTTGGCGTTGCAAATTATCAGTTTGTGGCTTCCAACAAAAGTTATGAAGCTCAGAGTAACCATTTGAAAGGTATGTTAGGTCTGCGTATGCACTTTAGACGCTCTTTGTTGAAAGCAGAGATGGGCTACTATTATGAATCCTTTTCGCAGAATGATCTTTTATCTAACCAACATAGTTTTTTTAATATCAAAGGATTAACAGGAGTTGTTTCCTTCAAGTGGAAAATGATTTCAGATCATCTTTTGGGGGAGACAATTCTTCGAGGAGATTATAGCTTCTCGTCATCGGAGAGATACTATTATGACAAAAACATTACAACCTTCATTGATGAAGAGTTCGTAAAATCACGAATGGGACTATCGAAATATATTGAACTAAAACATAACTTTTATTACAAATTCAGATCTCAGAATAGTGCATTCAAGATAGCTTTGATGTATGGTATGGGCAAGATTGCGTTGAACGATAAGCGAACAGCTCGGTTGGGATGCGAATTGAGCTATATTTTCTGATTGGCTTTCTTGTTGGCTACAAAGAGATTTACAAACAAACATTTTTATGAAAAAACTTTTTAAGGGGGCACTCTTTATGTTGCCTCTGTTTGTCCTTATGTGCTTTGGCAAGGCTGAAGCGCAATCTCCATCAAGGACAGATGATTTGAGTACGCTTGATTTGGGTGGTTATGATCAAGCTTCAGATGTCTTTTCGGGCAACAAACCTGAAGAAAGTATTGGTGTTAATGTAGATGTAAAGTTTGGAAAAAGTCAGGAAATCATTAAGGCTGACGAATTGGCCAAGGTGTTAGGTAAAGAATTGACACGATTGGATCTCAAACTTCACAACGAATCCAATTTTGAGTCTGTCAGCTTCGTTGCTAAAATCTCTATCTACATAACGAAGATTGATGGAGACCATTTTGTGCCCGGAGAAAAGAATAAGTATTATTTCCTCCCTATCGATAAATCGCATGATTGTGTGTTGAAAGATTTTAATGTCAATATTGATAAGATGACTTTGGATTCTGAAGATACAGATCCGTATATCTTCCAATTTCAATTTGATAAACCTTATCTGTATACAGGCGGAAACTTGCTTTTAACTATTGAGACACAGGCTTCATCCATATTTGGAGAATCGTCACGCTCGTTCTGTGCATGCTTATCTTATCCTAAAAATGTAAAGGGATTACCCGTCATGTCTCTTTGTGATGGAAGTGATAAAAAAGATGTGACAAATCAAACAGAGTATATAAGTGCCGTGGGAGCTTACAAAGATCGTACCGTAAAGCTCTTCTACTATCGCAATTCAACAACGGAGCCTGAGAAACCATTAGAAGAGGTTATGTCAATAGCAAATGAGACTGCAGGCAAGCTCCAAGAAAAGATCTCGGATAAGCAAATCCAATTTGTCAAGGATTTGACAATTACGGGTATTCTTAATCGTGAAGATATGGATTATGTATATAGTTCTAAGAGTATTGAAAAACTGCATTTAGGGCAAGCTGTTCTTAAGCAAGACACCCTTTGGAGTCCGTCCAAACAAGATTCTGATATACCTCTCCCAAATTTGAAGGAGATCGACTTGCCTCAAACTCTTAAGGCTATCGGAGCCTCTGCTTTATCTCAAAAATCACAACTCATCAGAATATCCGGTACCGACTCTTTGGAATATATTGGTGTAAGCGCACTTGCCAATGACTCTCTCTTACGGGCCTTCTCTTTTGGAAATAGACTTCAGAAAATTGACTCTTTGGCTTTTATGGGATGTAAATCCTTGGTTGATATTTCTTTTCCGGACTCTTTGAGTTGGTTAGGAGCTAAAGCATTTAAGGGGTGTAGCTCAATCACACATCTTACTATTCCTGAAAAGATTTCTCAAATTGATAGTCTGACTTTCAATGGTTGTTCATCTCTTGATTCTGTCTCTTTGCTGTCTCCTCGGCTGTCGTTTTCATTTGGAGCATTCAGCAATTGTAATTCATTGGTAGCTTTAAAATTGCTAACCCTTGTTCCTCCGGTTATAAATGAGGATGCTTTCAATATGGAAACTCCTAAAAAGTTGAAAGTTTATGTCCCTTATCAAGCTGAGGGTGCCTTCTTGAAGGATGCTGTCTGGAATAAATTTACCATTATCCCTGTAGGTAAACCGACCCCTTCTCCGGATCCTGTTCCACAACCTAAAGAAGATATTTTGGAACTGGGAAATTTCAGTGGCACAAACAATTGTTTTGATGCGTCTGTATTTCAGATTCCTCCGGTCAATGTGGATTACAACTATTCAAAATCTCAGGATTTGATGCTGGCTTCTGAACTGTCAAACATAGAAGGGAAAACAATCTATCAAATTAATTATCGTCTAAAACTCCCGGAGGATGTTGTTACTGAAACTATCTTCGATGGAGAAGTTGATATGTATATAAGCTCTTCTCCCGCTCAAAGCTTTGTGAAAGATCCGGATAGTGAACAATATCAATGGATTCCTGTAAATGTCATGACCGACAAGGTTATTGATGCTCAAAAAGTAAGAATTGATGCCTTTGATTTGGTTTCTAACCAATCGGCAAATGATTATATCCTCTCTCTTAAGTTAGATAAACCATTTGTTTACAAAGGTGGTGATTTGGTCGTTTCAATAGTGACAAGAGCCACTCAAAATATGGCAAACGGCACTGCTCGTTCTTTTGCAGATTTTTATTGATACTGTCCCAAAAAAGTGTGTAAGACCCAAGACTATTATCTTTGAAAAAATAAAATAAAACAGTAAAACAGTATGGATCTCACACGAGTACAAATTAAAGAAATTATTTCGAATTGTCTGGC
>NZ_JBHSGO010000157.1:0-9390 GCF_042654485.1 Falsiporphyromonas endometrii
ACAGACAATTCGAAATAATTTCTTTAATTTGTACTTGTGTAAGGTTCATGCTTTTTATCGTTTTTTAGTTTGTAATTTCAAAGATAATAGTCTTGGGTCTTACACACTTTTTTGGGACAGTATCGCTTGTATCAACTGCTAATCTCCACCTCAAAACAGAAGGTGTTTTTATCGGACAGCCTACTTTGGAACTCAAAGGGGGGCTTATCTTGTAAAAATGAAATGCTCAAACGCATAAATTCAGCGATTGAGCATCATTAATACGCCCTTTCCAACTTTTATCGAACAATGATTCTTAATTAATCTGTATTTAAAAGAATATTATTCCTATGACACTCTAAATGGGCGATCAAACACATCTAATTCACATTCAAACTCATAAAAAGAATAGCTGATAAAACACAAAAACAGCTATTACAAACTAATATATTGAAGAAATATTAGTTTCTTATTTGAATTTGATACAAAAAAATAGCCCACTCTTCATTTGAAATGGGCTATTTTTGATATGAGTTGGATTGTTTATTTAATAATGCATTATCATTTTTGAATTATACCATCTCTTTTCATCAGTGGCTCTATCAAAGGTTCTCTTCCTCTAAAGTTTACATAGAGATCCATTGCATCTTGGGTGTCACCTTTTTGAAGTATCTCTCTTCTAAACCTATCTGCCACCTCCTTATCAAAGAGTTTATGTTCGGTAAATGCTTCAAAAGCATCAGCATCCAAGACTTCGCTCCACTTATATCCATAATATCCTGCTGCATAACCTCCGGAGAAGATATGTCCAAAAGCAGGGCTCATAATAGCCTCTTTTGGTGCTTCGGGCAATACCAAAGTCTCTTTCCAAGCCTCCATCTCGAAAGCCTTTACATCAATATCTTCGGGAAGGTCTTTGTCAATGGTATGCCATGCCATATCAAGGAAGCCGAATGAAAGCTGTCTGCAACAGCTGTAGGCTGCTAAGAAATGCTTTGCTTTATGCAATTTTTGTATGAGTTCACGAGGTATCTTTTCACCTTTATCGTTGACAGCAAATGTATCAAGCCACTCCTCTTTGTCACACCAATTTTCCATAAGCTGTGAAGGTAATTCAACAAAGTCCCTTACCACAGATGTACCACTCAAAGAGGCATACTTGCACTTTGTCAACAATCCATGCAGAGCATGACCAAACTCATGTAAGAATGTATTCACTTCTCCGAGAGTCAAAAGAGAAGGTTTATCTTCCGTTGGAGGGGTAAAGTTCATTACCAAAACAATGTGAGGTCTGTGATCAGTACCATCTTTGTCGAAATACTGATCTTGGAAACCATTCATCCATGCCCCACTTTGCTTACCATCACGTGGGAAGAAGTCAGTATATAACAATCCAAGGTATGCACCATGCTCATCCAAAACCTCAAATACTTTGACATCTTTATGATAAACAGGTAAATCAACCGGTCTAAAACTAATACCATATAGTTTATTAGCAAGACCAAAAACACCGTCTATGACTTTGTCAAGTTTGAGATAAGGTCTAAACATTTCTGCATCAAGCTCATAGTATTTCTTCATATACTTCTCAGACCAATAAGACCAGTCCCATGGTTGAAGCATATCTTTGTCAAACCCTTGATCGAAAGCAAAAGTTTCGATCTTCTTTATCTCTTCCAAAGCGGTAGGTTTGTATGCCTTGAGCAACTTATTCAACAGGTTATAAACATTGTCTGCACTCTTTGCCATACGGTCTTTGAGTACCATGTCCGCAAAGGTCTTATAGCCCATTATTTCAGCATCATGCCGTCTTAGATTGGCCATTCTGACAATGAGCTTCTTATTATCCAAATCATCACCTTTGGCTGCAATGGTCATATGAGCCATATAGATATCTTTTCGAAGCTTATCATTGGTACAATACCGCATGAAAGCACTATACGAAGGAGCACTCAAATCAAATACCCATCCTTCAAGATCTTTGTCTTTAGCCTTTTGCTTGGCTATACCAAGAGCACTCTCAGGCATTTCCCCAAGATCATCCATATTCTCCAAATGAAGGAAATACTTCTTCTCATCCTTTAAGGCATTTTGCCCCACGGTATGACTTAGAAGACTAAGCTCTTGTGCATTCTTACGAATCTGATCTTTCTTATCTTCAGAAAGCAGTGCACCACTGTCAACAAAACCTTCATAACATCTAAAAAGCAATCTTTTGTCTTCCCCTGTCAGCTGTTGATATTCTTGTTTATAAACATGTTCAACACGCTTAAATAGTTTGTCATTCAAGCTGATATAAGTTCCCAACTCTGTTAATAAAGGGATTACTTTCTCAGAAATTGCATTAAGGTCATCATCACTGAGGGAGTGAAGAAGATTAAAAAATACTCCGGATACTCGCTCCAACTCTTCTCCACAGTTATCCATTGCCAAGATGGTGTTTTGAAATGTAGCCTCCTCCGGATTATTGATAATACGATCTATCTCTTCCTTTTTGATCTGAATAGACTTCTCAAAAGCCGGTAAAAAATGCTCCTTTTCAATTATATCAAAAGGATATGCACCATGGAGCGTATCAAAAGGTTTAAGCAAAGGGTTATTCATTATATCTTTATTCTCAATCATTGCTAATATTAATTTTGATTCTATACAAAGATAATGATTAAGGCGTTGTTTAAACCACGTGTTTTTGTTCGTTGATAAATCTTGTTGATAACTTGTAGAGAACTCGTTGAAAAGAAAATGACAACAAATTTTGATATCTCATCCATAGTGTTGCATATACAAAGAATCATTAATGTCAAGAGAAAAGATAACTACTTATGAATAAGTTTTCCTACGCTTATGATAAAAAAATGATGTATAAACACAGGTCTCGGACGGCCATAAAGCAGTATTTTTAAGTTTCGGTATTGTTCATAATCTATTCAAAGTATTTATATACAATAAATTAGATCTGTAGATAAGTTGTCAACAAGTTATTCATAAGCTGTATACAACCCCATTTTTTATCGTTTATAAGTCCAAACTCATTAACCCATTAAGATATGGGATATCAACATAATAAACAGACCTTATTATCATTAAGTATAAATAGATTAATCTATATATTCTGTATAATAAAGATAGATGTCAACAACATGGGATAAATACTTCAAATAGCTTCTAAATTCAATTTGTATCTTTGAATGTCATAAACATTAGATATATGAAACTTACTCATACAATTCACATACTTGACAAAGTTTATAATGTAGATAATGAGGCTTATCAATTGCTTAATAAATATATTGACAACCTCAATTCAGATCCATCCCTCTTGAAAGAGAATGTCGAAGAATTGGAGATGTATATAGTCTCGGTTATAGATCAAAGTATCACTCCGGGCGAAATAATAGATGTTCGATTGGCCAATATGATTATTGACAGCTTAAGGTCTGTTGATAAGAACTCATTGAGTTGCAAGAAAGTTTTATATCGTGATGTTGAGCATGGGATGATATGTGGTGTCTTTTCCGGTCTCAGTCATTACTGGAATGCAAATATCATCTTACTGAGAGCCTTGGCTGTGGTGGTAACCTTAGCATTGACTGTTTTATTCAATTTAGGATGGATTATAGGTGCTCTGTATATCGCCTTTTGGATGATTGTGCCTCCTGCAACCACAGCTACTGAGAAGCTTAAAATGAATGGTCTTCCCATAACTGTTCAAAATATCACACAATGTGTTTTTGAAGAGGCTAAAGAGAAAAATGCCAAACCTACCCAGCTCTATATGTTGCTTGGATGCCTCTTCAAAGGACTTCTTGTATTGACTATCATGATAGGTATCCTCTATTGTGGACTTATTATACTGGAAGTTTTAATTGGTTTTTCGGGGGTTCTTTTTGCGAGTTATCTCGAATTTGATAAGACTGTACTGAAGATCTTTCCGAGTTGGATGATTTGTCTTGGGTGTGTTTCTCTTATTGTGGCTATAGCAATACCTGTAGTCAAATATATCTTCAAAACAAGTTTCAAATCTAAAATTTTGAGATGGACTTTGTTGTCTGCATGGTTTGTGTCATTGGCTCTGTTGATATTTATATTCTTCATGTTTGTTTATAAATTTGGTATTAGTTTTCTTATGTATCGCTTATTGTGACATCATGAAGTATTCCGGAATATCATAAGTTTAACCTTGTTTGAAACGATACAATTATAGTTCAGTTATCATCAAATTATCTATAACTATTGACTATTGTTGTATTCTAACTTATATTTGCGATTAGTAAACACTAAAATATATTGCCTATAGATACATTACTACCTTTCTAACCAAAGCTTATAAAAGCAATGACTGATTATAGAGAGCTGACAGACGATCAGCTTATAGATAGGTATACGAAAGGGTGTGGTGTGGCATTTGATGTCTTACTGGATCGTTACGATTCCATAGTTCACACATATATTCGCTTTTCAATCAAAGATTATTCCATAGCAGATGATATCTTCCAAGATACCTTTGTTAAGGTTATACTTACATTGAAAAATGGAAAGTATAATGCACAGGGTAAATTTAAAAGTTGGGTTTTGCGTATTGCTCATAATCTGGTTATGGATTATTATCGTCGTGAAAAGAGTGAGCAGCGTTATGAGAGTCCTTTTGAAGATGAGTATCGAGAAGAATTGATCGATCGCATTAAATCTGATGAATTGAATAGTGAAGAAACGATTGCTCGAAAAGAGCAGATCCATGAGCTTTATGAAATCATAATTGGACTACCCAAAGAGCAAAGGGAGGTGGTAATAATGAGGTATTGGAAGGACTTGAGTTTCAAAGAAATTGCCAAAAAGACCGGAGTCAGTATCAATACGGCTTTAGGAAGGATGCGTTATGCACTTATCAATTTGAGGAAAATGGGTAAAGATTGTTGTATAGATATCTGATCAACTCAGTTTAATTCAAAAATATCTTAAGACAAATTAGGATGGGAAATCAGTTCAAAATAAATTCATAAGTGTATCTCTTTCTATTGAAATATTTTGGATTTACTGATAATTATTGACATAAAAAAAGCTTCCCTCTCAGGAAGCTAACCCATAAAATCAAAATAATGAAAGTGACCCCGACAGGATTCAAACCTGTAACCTTCTGATCCGTAGTCAGATGCTCTATTCAGTTAAGCTACGGGGCCAATACAACTTATCGAAAAACTTTCTGAAGTGACCCCGACAGGATTCAAACCTGTAACCTTCTGATCCGTAGTCAGATGCTCTATTCAGTTAAGCTACGGGGCCAAACAATATTTTTCTTTATTGCGGGTACAAAGGTAGTTATAACTTTTGTATTCGCAAGTTTTTATCAAAAAAATTATTTCAACAAATCGGGTCTAAGTCTTTTAGTCCTTTCGACTGCTTGTTCCAATTTCCACTGATCTATCTTCGCTTCATGTCCCGAAAGGAGTATCTCCGGCACCTTCCAGCCATTATATTCAGCCGGTCTCGTATAGATTGGTGGAGCCAATAGGTTGTCTTGAAAAGTGTCGCTAAGAGCACTTCCTGCATCTCCTATCACTCCCGGTATAAGTCTTGTGATTGCATCAGTCATGATGGCTGCGGGTAGTTCACCACCGGTCAGTACATAGTCGCCTATGGAGAATTCTCTTGTAATCAGATGTTCTCTAATACGATAGTCAATTCCTTTGTAGTGTCCACAGAGGATAATGATATTATTGAGCATGCTCATCTCATTGGCATGGGATTGATCAAATTTTTCTCCATCCGGTGAGGTATAAATCACTTCATCATAGTCTCTTTCGGATTTGAGTGCTGATATACATCGGTCTATAGGTTCGATTTGCATGACCATGCCCGGTTCTCCACCAAAAGGATAATCGTCTATTCTTCTCCATTTATTGGTCGAATAATCTCTTAATTGGTGGATATGTAAGTCTAAGTATCCATTTTTTCGGGCTCTTCCGATGATGGAGCAGCTCAATGCCTGTTCAATCATTTCCGGAAGACAAGTAATTATATCTATACGCATCAGAATATCTTTTGTTTGCGAAGTTAATTAGAATAATTGAACAACTGTTTTTGCCTTTGGTTCTACTTACCATCTTAGCTTTGATGTCACGAAGCTTCCTGATAGAGATCTGGCCAAAAGATATAAGTCGAATGCTAACCACAGTCCTGTTACCTCTAATATGTTGATGGATAAAAAGTATGTTGAGAAAAATACTATTGCTCCTATTGCAATGGTTTGTAGCATAGCTTTGGAAGCTGTAGCTCCCACCATTAGTCCGTCCCAAATAAATGCGCCAAAGCTTACCGCAGGGATTAAGGCTACCCAGTAGACACTTTGCATAGCTGTTTTGATAACTTCCGGTTTGTTGGTTAATATTCCCAATATCTTTTCCGGTACGATAATATATATGGCCGTAATGAATATTGTAATTACATAGGCTATCCTAAAGAGTTGTTGTCTCATCAACTTACCTTCTGTATGGTTTCTCTCTCCTATATATCTTCCACATAGAGCTTCTCCGGCATAAGCAAATCCATCCATAAAGTAAGAAAACAGAGTGAAGAGTTGCATTAGTATAGTGTTTGCTGCTACAGTGTTGGTGCCAATCTTGGCAGATGCATATGTAAAGAATAGAGTGACAGCTCCCATCAGAGTGGTGCGTACAAGAAGGAGACCTCCCACAGTAAAGTATTTTTTCAGTCCATCTGTATCGATGCAATATCTCCATCTAAAAAACTTGAGATAGCGTTTGTATTTGCTTATTGCAAAGATAAGCATCATGACAAAGCAAATGTATTGTGCGGAGATGGTTCCGATAGCGAGTCCGGCTATTCCAAGTCCTTGATATTTGACTAAATAGAAGCTTAAACAGATATTGATCACATTTTGCAGAATGGATACAATCATAGGTATGCGTGTATTTTGCATACCAATAAACCAACCATTCATAGTATAAAGTCCAAGCGCTGCCGGAGCTCCATAAAATGCATAGCTTAGATATTTTATGGCATCATTTCCAAGTGCTTCTCCTTGAGCTGAGAGGATGAAAGCAAATTGATAAAGAGGTGTTCGACAGATAATAATCAGTACAGACAGACATATAGCATAAAAAAGTCCCTTTGCAAGTTGACGGCAAATCTCCTCAACATCATTTCGTCCGTACGCCTGTGAAGTAAATCCCGTAGTACCCATCCGAAGAAATGCAAACAGCCAGTAGATATAACTTACGAGACCGGAAGCCACAGCTACAGCTCCAATGGCTGTAGGACTGCCAAGGTGTCCGGCAAGTGCTACATCAACAAGCGAAAGAAGAGGAACTGTGATATTGGATATAATATTGGGTAGGGCGAGGTGGAAGATGCGTTTGCGCATCATTTTCTTAGGTGATATGTTTGATTGTATTGTCATATAACTAATAATTGATAGTTTAAGACTATTGTTTAAAGGCGATATTCTTCGTTGCTTTTGGTAGTTGACCTTGGGCGTACATGAATACACTTTGACCTAAGCTCTTTGTATCTCACCATTTTACAAAGTCACCAATTATGCTTGTTAATTTGAGAAATGGCATTTGTACAGCATCCTCGTCTGTGCAAAGCTATAACAACTATCAAGAATTCAGAATATCTATATTCTCTTAATCCTTTTATTGCGATGATGTAACTCGTTATGTTTATTGATTAAGATGCCAAAATCAGCTCAAAAAACTTCATAAATGAGAGCTCTTTTCTAAATTTTTATGGAGTTTGTCCTAAATCAAAAGATCCTTTATTAGTCTTTTATATTAAACAAAATTACTTCTAACCTATCGTATTTCTAACAGATTATATACTTTTGCAGTCCGATTATCAGTTTTAAGAAATAGACGAATGAAGTATTTGATTCAAGCGTTCTATATTTTGCTCTTCTTCGCCTTAGGGGAGGTTGTGAGTGAATTAATAGGACATTTTATTCCGGGAAGTGTGGTAGGAATGATGCTACTCTTTTTGGCACTTAGACTTAAACTTGTCAAACCTGAGAAGGTAGATCGAGTAAGCACGTTATTAACAGCTAATATGGGATTGTTCTTTGTCCCGGCAGGTGTCGGGTTAATGACTCAGTTTGGACTAATAAAAGAGTTTTGGCCGGCTATTATCGCATCCATGGTACTTAGTACCGCAATCGTATTGACAGTGGTTGGCTGGTCTCAGGATCGTATTGAAAAGCATCAAGAGAAAAAGAAAAAAAGAAAGGAGGAGCAACATGATTGAGCAAATCTTTTCTAATCCGCTTTATTGTCTTCCTTTGACAATAGGTATTTATCTATTGAGTGTCAAGTTTTACGCTTGGGTGAGGATTCGTATCTTTCACCCTCTGGCTATTACGATAGCTCTCCTTATTATTATGCTTATTGTCACAAAGACAGACTATGAGGTCTATAAGCAGGGGAGCTATCTGATTAATTTCTTACTTGGACCATCTGTCGTAGCTTTGGGATATGTTCTTTATGAACAGTCTGAACATCTCAAAGGGAGAGTTTTGTCTATCTTGACCACAGTCTTTATAGGGGCATTTGTTGGAATTATAAGTGCTGCAGGGATTGCTTACCTTATGGGTGCAGATAAAGCTATCGCAGCTTCAATGGGACCACGAAGTGTCACAACACCTATTGCGATTGTATTGAGTGAACAAAATGGAGGTATTCCGGCTTTGACAGCAGTTGTTGTGGTAGTAGCTGGAATACTGGGAGGACTTATCGGACCGCCTATTTTTAAGCTTCTTAAGATTGACAGTCGAATAGCTCGTGGTCTTGCTTTAGGGGCATCTGCTCATGGTGTAGGTACCTCTGTGGCCATTCAGCTTGGTGCAGTGGAAGGTGCTTTGGGTGGTCTTGCTATTGGTATAATGGGTATTTGGACTTCACTCTTGCTTCCGGTATTTCAATATATCATTAAGTTGTTGTAACCCTTTGTTTATAGTTTTATTGACACATTGTTATAATGGCTCTTCGTTATTGGAGAGTCATTATCTTTGTTTATAAAGAGTGTTGCACGAAGTGCCGCTTATAAGCATATTTGGTGACTTTGAATGTATGAGACCGAAGTCGAATACTGATAGCAACGAAAAAATATCGCCTTTGTACAGGAGTCTTTTATAAAATCAATTACAACAATACGATGAAGGGGTTAGTCAGAAGTGTTTCTTTAGATACCTTACGAACGATAGCCATTTTGATGGTTATCACTATTCACACGACAGGACAATTTGTTTTGGATGTTAGTCAAAAAGACTTTGGCGGTAGTATCCCAAAAAGTGTGTAAAGGAGATTTATCTTTGAGTCAAAATTAATCATTTCCTTTCATTGTTTAGTTCATCCGTCAGGCGGGCATGAAAAACACCGGGGGGATTGGCGTCCGCCCGGG
>NZ_JBHSGO010000158.1:0-9459 GCF_042654485.1 Falsiporphyromonas endometrii
CCCCGGGCGGACGCCAATCCCCCCGGTGTTTTTCATGTCCGCCTGACAGATGAGAAAAACAATTAAATGAAATGATTAATTTTGACTCAAAGATAAACTTCAATTACACACTTTTTGGGATACTACCGAAGCAATCTGTTCTCGCGCGACTTTCGATCCGTTGTCGCGCGACCTTGACATGCGAAGTCGCGCTACTTGGGGTGCAACCTCGCGCGAGTTTAGGTTCAAAGTAGCGCGAGAATGGATTGCAAGTCGCGCGACCTTCCAAAAAAGGCGGCTTGAAAGCGATATTTAAGTCGGGAAAAGACAAAATAATAATGGCATTAATGTTATTTAACAAATAATGGTGCCGATTAATTTATCACTTTGTGTTTTGATGCATGAGAAATGGCCTTTTTAAGGTCAAAAACAGGCTGTTTTTTTACAAGGAAATGCCTCACAGTGTATTAACACTATTTATCTAATAGCTTGTGGTTTTATTGAAAAGCAAGAGTTTTATTTATCTTTTCTTAATAGCTGTTTTAGTGAGAATAGACCTTTGAAAAACTATCCACTTCGTTGTTTTCGGTATGCGATTTTGCAAAGTCAATAGATGTGTTTGTAAGTCTGTTGGAATGTTACTTCTTCGTATCATTATTCAAACTCTAACATAAAACTTGTATTAAATCCAATTAATGGATCTTGGAGCAGGGTTATGTCCCCATTTGATATGGCCATTATTTGCTTTGATAATGAAAGACCTATTCCATTTCCTTCTTTCTTTGTTGTAAAGAAGGGAATAAATATCTCTTTTGCCAGCTCATTGGGTATTGGAGTTCCATTGTTTGAAATGTATATGATTATGTGTTCATCCCTTCTCACATATGCTTTTAGTTCTATCTTTCCCTTTTTATTTTCAATAGCTTCGACTGCGTTTTTGATTAGATTTATCATAACCTGTCTGATTAAGTTTTGATCAGCAAAGAGCATAAGATTATGTGGTAGTATTTGTTTTGTAAACTGTATATGTTTTGGTATGATGTTTAGACCTTCTATTTGTTGCAAGATTTCTCTCAGTTCGAATGGCTGAGGTGTTGCCTTTTGTAGGTAGGATAGTTTCCGATAACTATTCACAAAGTCTATCAATCCTTTTGATGTCTCGTGTATAGCTTTGATACCGGTATAAATAGGTGTGTTGATGACATCTTCTCTATTCATAAATGTATCGCTTATAGATGCTATTGGAGCAATCGAATTCATTATCTCATGTGTCATTACCCTGGTTAGCTTGGTCCAACTTTCGATTTCTTTTTGCTCCATCTCTTTTTTAATATTACTGAGAGCAATGATGCGTACAGGCTTCAGGTTTAAATCAGTTGTAGTACAGGTTGCAATAATAGTGCTTATTCCTTTGCTCGTTTTGAACTCTATTTTTCTTCGTTCGTTTTGCTTGATTTCTGTTAGGTTTTTTGTCATCTCTTCTCCATACCTTCCAAGTTGGTATAAACTTGATATAGGCGGAACATCGAGCAAATCTGACGCAGCTTTGTTGGACAGAACGACCTTATTTGCTTGATCAAGTACAATGATACCTGTAGAAACAGAGGCTAATACCTTTTCATAGAATATTTCGTTTTCTCTAATTCTCTTTTGAGTTTCAGATAATAATTGTCCAAACCGGTTAATTGTTTTATTGAGTGGCTTCATCATATTGTCGATTGAGCCAATAGGCATTCTAAAGCTGTAGTCGTTATTTTTGATGGCTTCAAGCATTAGGTCGCAACTTTCTTTTACAATCCTAACAGACTTTCTGTGCAAAAGGTATAATACGATGATAAGGGATATTAATACGACTATCAATATCGGTTTCTGCTTTATTATGGCAAGTGTAGTGACGGCTCCCAAGAGGATGAATAGGGTATACCTTATGATAAAACTCAAACTTAACTTAGATACCATATCGTTTCATTTTGTTGTATAAGGTTTGTCTTGAGATATCTAATTGTGTAGCGGCCTGAGAGAGGTTGCCATTGCATTGGTCTATGGCTTTTCGAATCAGCGACTCTTCCATCTCTTCCAGAGTTTGTGCCTTTGTTTGTGTTGCAAAGTCTTCTATGTCATTCAATTCATATTGAGAAATATCTATTTGTAAGTCATTCTCGGTTATTACATCTCCTTCACTAAGGATGACTGCTTTTTCGAGTGTGTGCTGAAGCTGTCTAATATTGCCCGGCCATGACTGACTATTGAGTCTCTTTTCGGCCTCCTTGGATAATGCTTTATGGTGGGTGCCGTATTGACAAACATACTGCTCAATGAAGATTTTGCTCAGTGGTATAATGTCCTCTCTTCTTTCTCTCAGTGAAGGAATATGAAGGTGTATAGTATTGATACGGTATAGAAGATCTTCTCTAAAAGTTCCCTCATTTACCATCGTTTGGAGATTCATATTCGTGGCTGATATAAGTCTGATGTTGGTCGGTAATAGTTCGTTGCTGCCTACTTTGGTATAGCATTTCTTTTGAATGGCTGTCAATAGTTTGGGTTGCATATGAAGTGGAAGATTGCCTATCTCATCTAAAAACAATGTACCTCCGTCTGCTGCTTCGAAACGACCGGTGCGATCCGTATGGGCATCCGTAAATGCTCCCTTGACATGTCCAAAAAGTTCGCTTTCGAACAGCGATTCTGTAATGGCTCCCATATCTACACAAACAAAAGGGGCTGAGCATCTTTTTGACCATTTGTGTATCTCTTGTGCCAGCATATCTTTACCGGTTCCATTCTCCCCTGTGATAAGGATATTGGCATCTGTGAGTGCTGTCTTCTGTACAATCTCTCTTAGTTGGAGCATTTCTTTTGACCGGCCCCAATACATTTGTTTATCGCTGACTTGATGAATATTGATGTTTGTTTTTTTGTTGGATATACACTTTTGATAAGCCTCTTGTAGAGTCTTGATGAGTTTTTCGTTGTTCCAAGGTTTGACAACGAAGTCGGCTGCCCCTCTTTTGATTCCTTCTACGGCCAGGTCAATGTCAGCATATGCAGTAAAGAGGACTACCTCCGTTTGTGGGCGGAGTCGTTTAATTTCTGCCAGCCAAAACAAGCCTTCATTGCCAGTATTGGGTCCGCTTGAGAAGTTCATGTCAAGAAGGACAACCTCAGGCTTCTCTTTTCTTAATAGAGATGGTATTGTTTTGGGCGAACGGAGTGTGATGATTTTACTAAAAACTTTGTTCAGAAGATATTCTATCGATGTAAGTATACTTGCATTGTCGTCTACGACCAGAAGTGTCCCGTCCTTAATCATGAAATAATGTTGTTTGTTTATTTATTGTATTTGTCTCATAAGATGCAGACTGAATAATAGTCTACCTCTTTGTGGGGTGTTGTATATGAGTAAATGAACTTCCTTTTTGTAAAGGTAACAACTATACAATTTGGCGCAAAATAGACACGAATGAGGGATGATTTAGTATATAATTCAGATTGTCCAATGTTTATACACCCATTGTCCAATTATTGGACATCATTAAATGACCTTGTAAAATTAATACATTGTAAATAAGTGAGTTATATTGTTTGGCACAGTGCTTGGTACTTCTTGTATGAGAAAAGTCTTAAACAATGAAAAAAAGAATTTTACTGCTGCTTTTGGTGTCATTGAACTTTGTATCAATGTGCTTCTCACAGACAATATGGAATGTGGATGAATGTATGAGATATGCATCGGAACATAACAATAAAGTTGTCTCACAGTCTACGCGACTTAAAGATGCAAAGATAGATCGAATGGCCGCTTTGGGTAGGTTTCTACCTAAGATTTATGGTGATGCTAACGTCAGGTATAGTTTTGGACGATCGGTCAATCCCGAGACTAATACCTACAAAGATATTTCTACATTTAACAATAACTATAGTATTTCCGGCTCACTTCCTCTCTTCCGTGGTGGAGCACTTATCAATGAATTAAAGTTGGCAAAAGCCAATCTACTTTTGAATAAGGCTTCGCTACAGGAAGAGAAGGATATGGCTGCTCTTGAAACATTTAAAGCTTTTATCGAAGTACTTTATTATGAAGGAACAACCAGAATGGCTCAAGAAAAAATACAAGAAAGTGATTCCTTGTTATATAAGGTAAAAAGGATGTATGAACTTGGACTCAAAGGTGAAGCGGATGTCATAGAGGTAGCTGCACAATATTCTGAAGATGACTACAATGTCACTGCACAGAACAATTTGCTTGAAATGTCGAAAATCAAACTTAAGCAGTCGATGAACTATCCGCTTTTGGACAGCCTCAATGTTGATGATAATTTATTGCAGAGTTTTGATATTGATGATGTCCTTCTTGAAGATACTATTATTTCGGAGACGGACTTGCTTAGCAATCCTCTTATGGTTCAAGCTGATGCAGTTATGGCGTGTGCGAAATATCAATATGCCTCTTCTTGGGGAGGAGTCATGCCTGCAATAGATTTCAATGCCGGCATGTACAGCTCTTATTTCAAAGAACTTCACAAGAGGTATCCATCATTTGGAACGCAATTGGGCAATAATTTGGGATATTATGTTGGTATCAATATTCAGATACCATTCTTTTCCGGATTTGATCGTATCAAAGACATCAAAAAGGCCAAAAATAATTATAAGCAGGCACAAGAGGATTATAAATATAAATTGAGCGAGTTGCAGAAACTTGTTGCAGAAGCTGTGTTTGATAGACGTGCGTCTCTCAAAGAGTCTCTGCTTGCCCGTGAGAGAGTGCGTAAGGATGAGACTACATATAGGATTTCGCAACGGAAATATGAAGAGGGGCTGGTAACTTCATTGGAGCTTAGGGCTGCAGCTTCGGCACTGATGAAAAGTAAAGCAGAGTTATTGCAAAAGCAGCTTAACTTTTTGCTTCAATGCAGACTCGTGGAATACTACAAAGGAGAGCCGTTGATTCATTCGTCGATTAAAACACTCGAATGATATAATCTATTGAAAAACAGGAGTTTGATGATTGAATGAATTGAATCTATCGATAAAGATAAATAAACGACAATAAAACAAATTATGGATATACAAAGAGAAAAGAAGAGCGGTATACAAAAAAAACATCTTCTATATGGTTTAATAGGTGCTTTGGCATTGGTCTTTATTTTATGGCTTGTCTTTGGCAATCATTCTTCAACAATGAGCATTGACAAGAAGTCGGTAACAATTTCGGAGGTGACATATGGTATATTCAATGACTATATAAGAGTTTCCGGTAAAGTTGAACCTATTTCTGTGGTGCAAATTAGTCCTGAAGAGGGAGGTATAGTGATGGAGAAGGTGGCAGAGGAGGGTACTTTTGTCAATAAAGGAGATGTCATTATGCGATTGAGTAATTCGAGTCTTGATCTTCAGATTTTGAATGCTGAGTCGGAAGTGGCTGAGAAGCAAAATATGCTTCGTAATACACAGGTTACGATGCAACAGGACAAGCTGAACAACGAAACTGAGAAAGCTAATCTTGATATTGATATGACTCGTAAAAGACGAGCATATAATCAGTATTCGAAGTTATATAAAGAAAAGCTTGTCAGTCGTGAGGAATATCTTAAAGCCAAAGAAGATTATGAACTTGCCGATCGGAAGTATCTACTTATCAATAAAAGACTTAAACAGGACTCTCTCTATCGTTATGTACAGATGGATCAAATGGAAGATAATCTTACCAATATGCGACGTAATGTGGCCATGATACGAGAGCGAAAGCATAAGCTTGAGGTGGTAGCTCCTATCAGTGGTGAACTTGGACTATTGGATGTGGAGCTTGGGCAGAGTGTCCAACCGGGACAAAAAGTGGGGCAGATTTATGATCAGTCTGACTTCAAAGTGGTAGCTGAGATTGATGAGCATTATATCGATCGTGTGGTACCGGGTTTGGAGGCTTATGTCAAGAGACAAAATAGAAGTTACAAACTTAAGGTGCGTAAAGTTTATCCTGAAGTAAAAAATGGTTCATTCAAAACTGAATTTATATTTGTAGGCGAAAGACCTGACAACATCCGTACGGGACAGACCTATAGTATTGATTTGCAGTTGGGAGAGTCTACCAAAAGCCTGATGATCCCGAGGGGCAGTTTCTTCCAGACAACTATGGGTGAGTGGATCTTTGTCTTAGACCCGGATGGTAAGGTAGCTTATAGACGTATCATTAAGATTGGAAGACAAAATCCGACCCATTATGAAGTAATTGAAGGATTAGAAAAAGGTGAGAAGGTTATTACTTCCGGTTATGAACGATTTGGAACTAATGAGCGTTTGCAGTTTTAATCACAATACTTTTAGCCATATGTATTATTATCGAAACTTTATATATGCCTTCAGACGCAATTCGTTTGCCAATATTATAAATATCATAGGTCTTGTTTTGGCGTTTGCATTTGCTTTTGTAATCTTTACACAGATTGATTATCACCTAAGCTACAATGATGATATCAAAGGTTATAACGAGATTTATCGTTATTCTTTTGTCGATCAAGTTTTTGATGATCCAATGGATTACTTTTCTCCTAAAATGGGTGAGAGTATGGCTACTTCCTCCTCGCATATCAAGGGATTTGCAATGGTCAAGATAGCGGGCAATGAATATGATTATCATATGGGAGAGACGAACGATAGAACAGTGAAACTTACATCATATAGCGGTATAGGGGATTATCTTAGTTTTTTTGCCCCAGATGTTCTTTATGGAGATATCAAAAAGCTTGAAGAGCCTCATACGGTAGTCCTTCCTCTTTCTATGGCACGGAAGATATTTGGCAAAAGCAATCCTGTTGGCGAGCATCTTTATTGTGAAGATCTTAAGGAAGATTTGCTTGTAGTGGGAGTCATAGCAGATTACAAGGACAATAATTTCCTTTCCAAAGGGATTTTTACCTCCACAAAGGCTGACAGTGATTCTAATAGTAATTACCACCTTTTTGTTAAGATAGATTCTCCGAATCATATGAAGGAGATATCACAGTCTATGACAAAGCAATTTCTTAAGATTGTTGGCTGGGATAGGATCCTAACCGATCATAAGGCGGAGGGTTGTCTTAATCGATTGGATCGACTTAGCCTTAGTAATGATGATCTTATGGCTGGTAGGACAGTCTCAATATCTACTTGGCTTCTAATTTGTTTCAGTATAATTATACTCATTATTGCAACTATCAATTTTATCAACTTCAAGCAGGCGGAGATGCCAATGCGGTTGAGAAATTTCAATACGCAACGTATTCTTGGAGCTTCTATGATAAGGTTGAGGTTAGCGTTGGTTGTTGAGACTGTGGCGGTTGCTTTAGTTGCATATATTGTCGCATGCATTGTAGTTTATCTGATGCCATCGATGGGAATACAGAGCCTTGTAGTAGGATCCTTGTCTCTTGGAAAGTGGCATATTACTCTTCTTGTCTTCGTGATAGCAATGGCTATTGGGGTGCTCTCTGGTATCTATCCTGCATCTTTTGTTGGACATATACCTCCTGCAATTGCTCTTAAAGGTAATTTTGGATTGACTCGTCGTGGCAAATTCATTCGAATGCTATTGATATCTTTTCAGTTTCTTGCCACTATTGTTCTTTTGATTTGGATTGGTGTGATGGAGCAACAAAGTCATTTTGTTAAGACAGCTTCATATGGATATGATCGTGATAGGATTGCCATTGGTCAGGTGAAACCGGAATGGCTGGGACATACGAATGCTATTAAAAATGAGCTGAAGCAAATCAAAGGAGTTGAGGTGGTGTCTTATGCCGGGGCAAAGATTGGTGCTCAGGACAACTATTTCGATTTTTCATTGACAGATAAGGATGGTATGGAGTTGAACTTAAGTCTGATCTTCTGTGATAATGACTTTATTAACTTGTTGGGATTTAAGATTTTAGATGGAGATAACTTCCACTCTTCAGACAAAACTCAATTGGTCATTACTAAGACAACTGCAACTCTCAATCCTTCCTTGAAGGTAGGAGGGGAGTTTTATGGGTATCCGATTGTTGGAGTGTCAAGTAACTGTCAATTCCATAGCTTCCGTATAGATGACACCAAAAAATCCTTAGGTTTTGTTGTGGTAGGAAATGAACAGAATTCGGATGATGCTATAGCTAAGATGAAGCAATTTTCTAATGCCAATATATATGTCAAACTGGCCCAAAATGTGAATAAGTACCAGGTCTTGGATGAAATAAGTAAAACGCTAAGTTGCAAATTCCCGACAAAATATGATGTCTCTTTTACCTTCTTAAATGATATTATCTATGGTGAAAACTATAAATCAGAGCTTCTCTTTGCCAAACAGATACTCTGCTTTACTTTTCTGGCAATCTTGATAAGTATCATTGGTGTGGCCGGGATGACAATGTTTGAGACAGAATATAGACGCAAGGAGATAGCTCTTCGTAAAATTGCCGGAAGTACAATCAAGGAGATCCTTTTGTTGTTTAACAAGAGATATATTGCAATAGTAACCTTTGTATTCATTGTCGCAGCGCCAATAGGTTATATATTAGGAAGATATTGGCTTATGCCTTTTGCAGTGAAAGTCTCTATTTCGCCCTTCATTTTTATGGGATCCTATCTTATTGTACTTCTCATTGCTGTCGTAACAGTTTCTGTAAGAACATTTATTGTTGCGATACAAAATCCTCTTTATAGTATTCGAACGGAGTAAGATATAGTTGTAACTTTATGGAAAGACGCCTGCAAGGCTCCAAAATTCTTCGAAACCTTCTGAAATTGTCACTCCGTATAATATCTATTTATGTGTTTTGATGCAAATTAGAATATGTGATAAACTCGGTATGTAATAATTTTTTATAGCGGGAGCAGTGCTATGATCAAATCTTTGGAATGTTGATATAAAAAGAGCCCGACCAGGCCTTTACAGAGGCAGGAACTTCAACCCGCTTATGTACCATGATCAGACTCTCTTAGGTAGAGTTAATACAATTTGCAGTACTAACAGAAAGAAACTCAATAATGAAATGACAAATAAGAGCGGATTTGTCATTAGCTGATAGATTCTAATGACCGTTATTAGGAATTATTTTCTTTAATACACCATATATCATCACTTTATGATCTTATAAAATGATTGTAGTCAGCTAAATTACATATGATTTTGGAGTGTTATTCTAAATGACGGTAGAGTTAATACAATTTGCAGTACTAACAGAAAGAAACTCAATAATGAAATGACAAATAAGAGCGGATTTGTCATTAGCTGATAGATTCTAATGACTGTCATTAGGAATTATTTTCTTTAATACACCATATATCATCACTTTATGATCTTATAAAATGATTGTAATCAGCTAAATTACATATGATTTGATACTGTCCCAAAAAAGTGTGTAAGACCCAAGACTATTATCTTTGAAAAAATAAAATAAAACAGTAAAACAGTATGGATCTCACACGAGTACAAATTAAAGAAATTATTTCGAATTGTCTGGC
>NZ_JBHSGO010000159.1:0-9684 GCF_042654485.1 Falsiporphyromonas endometrii
ACCCCTTTAATACCCTCGCTTTTTGATTAGGGGGGGCTTATCTTGTAAAAATGAAATGCTCAACCGCATAAATTCAGCGATTGAGCATCATTAATATGTCCTATGAAACTTTTATCGGACAGCAATAGTTCACATTACCGTTTTTTTGCATCCTTATATAGTGAGAAGTTCTCAAACTCTTAATAGAAACTTTGGCACTATAAGTCCCGTTGTTATCTGTAATTGCAATTATCTCATTGTCAGGATAATGAGACGGGACAGTCACTTTATATCTTGACGGAGAATCTCCTACAAAACTTATCCCATCAGCAGTTGTCACAAGATTCTTGCCATAGAAATATGCATAGGCATCACCTACAAGTATATATCCTTCGTATGTCTCATCAAAAGAATTTAAAATGATAGTCGAATTTGAAGAGAGCGTATTAGGTATACGCTGAGTTTTATAAGAGCTTCCATCCTTTAATTTTGCATAAAAGGTTACCTCTCTCTCAATATCATTCCTTAAGACATCAAACACATATTTTCCATGCTCAAGAAGACGAAAATTGTTCCTTGTTGATACCGGATAAGCTAAAATAGAAGAAGACAATGGTACGATTGTTAGTTTAGAATCTTTTATATAATTCAATTCACCCGAATAATGTACAAGATTATCACCTCCTAATGTATTTGGCAGCTCAAGTGGAACAGTTTCAAAATAATCAGACTCAAGATAGACTATCTCTGTCTTATTGGGCATATTTCTCTTGAAATGCAGTGTATAATCACCCGGTTGCCGGACTGTAAACACAAAATAATACTTACCATTGCCGGACTCCTCGATGTACATATTCTGATCCGTATTTAAAGGATTTAAAAACTTAGACTCTACACGCATCTTAAATGGATATAAAGTCTTATCCAATGCATTAGCAGAAATAGTAAATTTAATATCAACTGGACTATTCACGTCTGTACCACGAGAAATAATTTTCGGAGTCGTTCGGTAGTTTCGTTTATGAGATAAGAAAACCTTAATGTAACGGACCATCGGCCCGACACTTATTTTTATTTCGCTATAGAAAACCCCTCCAATAGAAGGAAGCTTTGATCCTGAGACTGCATTCACCTGACCCTTTATCAGATTGGAACTTTTCTGTAGAATACTATTCGTAAGCCCCGGGCGTACAGCTGTCTCTGTAGGATTATGATTCACCAGTTCAACTTTAGGTTCATAATCACTTTGAAATGTACCGCTAACAGGTTTGAACGTATAATTAATCTCAAAGTCCTTATTTGTCTCTGTGAAGAAAAAAGAAATATGGTCTACTTCAAAATCATATCGTCCGTCGCTGATTTTTGTATAATCCTGGAGAAGAGTCGATAGATCATCTTCTGAAGCCGGTAAATTGCGTTTAGCTTCTTCTATCGTAGAATAGCCTTTCTTCAGGACACTCTTAATCTTAATTATATACTTATGATTACGTATGATAGAGAGTGGAATCTGATTCTTTGTATCAACAAGACCAATTTTATAATAACAAGTCTGATTATCAAAAAGAGCTTTCAAAATGATGTAGAATACCTTATCAGGCTTCACCGCATGCTTCTTATCAAATAGAAGAGAAGTCTCATTCATTTGTTTGAAGGTTGGATTGTCACCCATAGAAATATAATTTCTATTTGCCGGCTCAGTTGGAAAACCCGGACTAAAAGTTTTGGTAGTAGGATCGAATGGAGCTAATGTTCCTTTTTCCGGAACATTATTAAGGGCATATCCCAAAAACTTGACACTATGGCCGGGATGTGTTACCTCAGCCAAATCAAAAGATAAAGCAGCACGATTTCGAATCAAGTTTACTTTGTCCAAAGTATATACCTTCTTGTTGTCTACAACTTGAAAAGATCTGCTTTGTGTGTCAAGTTCAACTCTCTGCCAAAAGACTTCACAGTCAAAAGGTCCAATCTTGGGTATTATCTCTCCTTCACTTTTGCCTATGGCCCATGATGACAATGACTCACCCAGTTCGTCACAAACAGTACCGGAATAACCGATAAAATGTAATATAACCTTATTGTGAATAACAGGTACATCTGACAAATAAAACTCATTTTTAGATGGATCTAATGTTGCAAAATCCGAAGAATAAAGAATCCCTTTATCGTCAAATACTAAAACATAAATCTTATCAATTGTTCCGGAAGTTGCCATACCTTCAGATGATCTAAATTGAGTCGGAAGCTCAGATGCAGAGAATCTAACCATAATAGATTGAGAAGGCTTGATTGCAACATCATCAAATTTATCATCCAAACAACTTGAAGACAATATAGCCACTAAGAAAATCACTATGATTTGGATAAATCTTATTCGTCTCATACAGAATTGATATTAATAGACATCATGAACACATCTTACACCCGCCATATCTTGGAATTTATAGATAGTATATCTATGACTTCCCCAGTCACCTTTGCGTACGTAATAATAACCTTGATACATTGTATAAGTAATATTACCATCTTGCTCAATGAAGGAATCAAAGTCATAGGTAAAAGCAAAAGAAAAATAATTGCTATTGTAATAATCATCACGTACCCAAGGTTCTCTCATAGAATGGACACCTTCGTCGCTATAGATATCACTAATTTCATATGTATTGGTCGGAAGGAACCGATAATAAGCATACTTCTCTGCAGACCAATATGCTCTCCCCATAAGCAAAGACTTAACAGCACTATTTGGGTCATCCTGTATACGGTCAATAAACCTCAGCTCTGCAAGCGTTGGCAAACGCCATGTACCCGGAGGATACCCACCTTCACCATATTTGGCACATCTCTCCTCTGCACTTCTACAAAATTTATACGTAAAACCATCTATAACTTCAGTACCTTCATAATTATCCTGAGTTTGACTATACCTCCTTTGATCATACATGGTGAGATCAGAATAAATACCACGTTGCGAGGCGATAACGAAGTCAGGTGAGATCAGCTTGTTTGACTCTGCATCCGTTTTAGTCCTAATGATTCCATCTTTATCCACATAAGTTGGGTCTCCAGTTCTGTAAACAGAAGGAGTTAAGGTTCTTACTCTAAAAATATTGAAGTTAGTTTGTCCGGTAGAAAAAGTTCTATCTGAGTAAAAAACATCCGGATACAATCCATCCGGCTCGGATGCAACACCTGAAACATATTGTGGTGGATATTGCACAAAACGCACAAATTCTTGCAATCCACCTTCATCCTCAAACACAGCATTGAAATATTTAGGTGCATAGTTCTTAAGAATCTTGCATTTTACCTCTATCTTCTTTGTATAATTGTTTACCTTAATTTCCGGATATCCATCTTCTCCTTTTCTGATGGTAATGGTTTCTTTCTTGCCACCTTTTTCGTTTACAACATTATAAGGGATATACCTTTCATATGTAACTGTTCCAATCTCTTTTAGATGAACATTGCGTGTAGCGACAAAATCAATTTGATAGTCTTCGACATTTGCCAAATGAACATCATGTTCTTTAACGACAAAGTAATTTGCATCAAGTATATTATAGTCAAGATTGTCCACAGTCCATTCCTTGATGGAATATGACCCTTTGACTTCTATCATATCTTCAATAGTTGGTGCCACCTCTTCTATAACAGGCTTAATATCATAGAGTACATTACTTTCAATAGACATGATCTGATTGTCCGTAGGATTGGCTGAAGTTGAGACTGACAACCTAAAATACCTTCGTGTAGGCGTTTCATTAGAACCTTTTGGTCGAACATAGATACAATAAACAGTCTCAAAAGCAAACGGACCGTGTCCCATGTCGTAGTATTTCTGACCTTCACCCCATCTAAAAGGATAAGAGTAATAAATGATAGGCTGTTTACTGCTATCAAAAGAACTCAAATTATCTCCCATAATAGCAATCGAGGACCTGTATTGATCAAAATCATCCGGTTCATAGAATCCATCAACTTTTAGAAAAGTCTTGTTACAGACACCGGATATCATAACACATATTGGATGTTTGTCATCAATTACAATCTGATAATCATCTCCCCTACTATCCTTCAAATAACCATCCTTTGGCAAAACAGGATAATTGAAGCGAAACTTTGCTGCCAATCTTGTCAAATTAATTGCGTGATTCAGACGAATAGTCTTGACGTTAGAGAAATCTAATTTTTGCTCTATGCTCCCAATCATCACAAAACGATCTTGTCGAGTATTTGTATTAAAACTCCCGGCAAAAACAAGTTTGCTCAAATCATCGTAATTCGTAATATTAGCACTTACATCACAATTCGCTACCATCAAGACTCGATATGAGCCTCCATACAACTGTCGAGCTTCATTGTAAGGGACTTTGAGAAGATAATTTGCTTCTGTCTTTTTTGTGACTTCGTTGGGATCAAAACGCTTGATCAATTCACCATCACTCTTGAAGATAAAAAACGTGCAATTATCAATTCTATTTTCATTTCTATCGTCTTTGCCATTTTCAGTTTGTGCCTCAGCTCTCATTTTGGTATAACTATCCGAATTGAGGCCATCTCTTCTGCCTATGTTAACCTTGACAAATAGTTCATATCCATCTGATTCCACCTCATCTGTCTTCATAACACATGAGGGTGTAATTAGAATCACAAAGAACAAGCATAATAAATATGTGATATATTGCTTTTTCATATCAAAATATTTGCTCAATCATTAGTCGATTTCCAGGTCCGAACAAAACAAACTTACGTCCATCCTTTTCTAACTCAAACGGAATCTCTTCGTAATTAACATTAAAATAAAGCTCTGTCTTATAGTTTCTATCATCGTCAAGACAACTAATTTCCACATTGGTATACGGTTCGTTTTCTGTCACACCAAACACAAACTGCGAAGGAGTGTCAATTGCAAAATACGCCCCGTTGCTAATAGTTGACACAAAGAAACTTGAATTTGGACCAATCAACTTTACCGGAATTACAGCTTTCTCACCTGTATATATTTGGATCACCGGACGATTGTCATGAACAACCAATCTTGGTTTGATATGCTCATAATCTATTATCATCCTATTCCTCATATAGGTCTTATCATTAATTGTATGAAGATTCCACGGCAAAACATTTACAGATACATCTATATCTCTATCTTGAGAAGGAATATTGATATCGAACATATAATTATTATTCCTTACTATATCGAATTTGGCATCTGCTTTTTTTGCTGCAGCTAGATAATCTCCACTTTTGGGTCCATTGAAAAGGATCGGTATAAGATATTCTCGACCACTTTCCATTTGTATTTGTATATATGTAATGGTCTCATGCTGTTTATCTTCCCACTTTGCTTGGGTATAGATATGTTCCGGTATATAGCAAACCAATATGTTTTGCTCCTTTGAGAAAGGGATTGATATATCCTTAGTAGAACGTTGATTCTGAGAAGGTAAAACCTCTTGAAGGGTATAATGATTCAATGCATTTCTACATTTGATTGTTTTAATCTGACTAAGACCATCTCCTTTTAAATTCAATGTAATTTTTGCCAAGGCCCTGACTAATCTGATTTCATCCTGAGACGAAGCAGAGTTGAAATCATTTCCATAGCTACTGATAGGAGCAAGTGGCTTTACGCTTTCCACAAGCGGTCTGAAAGGTGTTGGATTTGCAAATGAGGATCCCCCCTTAACGATTGATTGATTCAGGAAGACCCGAGCCATTGGAAATCCCTTAAAATTAATGCTTTGACTACTACCTAATTGATAAGCAGATGCTAATCGTAATTTATTCAAATACGCATTAGCCTCATTCCTATTATTAAAAGAAAGGTCATCAATCTGATTCGCTATAATATATACATCATAAGTACCGGGATTTACAGCCAAAGGAAATGACAAAACATCGGAGTTTTTCTGGACAACTACACGACCATCCCCATGATCAAACAATCCAACATACAACTTTGTCACCTTGTCTTCGAAATCAGTCAAGTCAGCATTAGCCGAAGGATTATCGCCTTGAGCTCTCATAGAAGATGTTTGGATGGAAAATTTGACATAGATAGTCTCATCCTTTTCAACAATAGCGTCATCCAATCCCCTCTTTTGACAAGAAAGAGTCAAAACTCCAACCATAAGCAACAAGAATATAAGTAGGAGATTTTGGATACGAGTCATATTAGAAAAATATCTCATACTACAAATCTGTTTGATAACTATGAATTTGCCAGTCATCTATATATATTGCCCAGCACACATAAGAATGACAATCAAGACACTTATCCTTTATCACAAATTTTATATTGAAGTCGTGAAGACAATTCAAGTTGATATTCGGATTTTTCAACAGAATACTTCCTATAAGATCTCCGTTCCAAACCACTTTACCATCCTTTTGATTGACAATAGTAATCTCATTGTTACGACCATATTCAAGAGGCAACATTACAAACTTTGATATCAACTTATTGGTAGTAAATTCATCAATCGACGGATATGCCAATTGAGGTAAATTAGGTCTAATCGAACCATCAAGATTTAAAGAATAGTTGGATGATCCAATCTCAACTCTAAAATCTTGAGGTTTTACATCTTTGAGTACAGACTCATGAAGCTCGACTTCAACATTGATCCTATTGGTCTGCTCCAAGAGATTAACTGAGGTATGAATAAAGTCGACCGAACCTTTTTCTTTTAAAGATTTAAGTTCTGCCACAGGACTAGATCCACTCCACACTTTTCGATTTCCAACATTGAGTACAGTCGCTCCCTTTGATTTCAGAGTCATGTACACGTCCTGCTTGGTAGACTTATTTATACGTAAATCAGAAAGATCAAAAAGATTCTTATCCAAATTTCCGGCCCATGCAACAAAAGTGTAATATCCTGGTTTTAGATACATCAAAAGTTCGTAATCTTTCGACAAATTCGGATTGTGACGAGCATCGACAGCTACAAGCTGATCCTTGCTATCAAAAGCAAAAAGATACAAGTCCTGTACAACACCCGGATAAGAGGAGTCTTGAGCACACTCTGTTTTGCTATAAAAGCTGACATATACCCCTTGTGGACAATTGCTCAAATCATCGAAAATAAGAGAATCACAAGATGACAACACCATAATAAGAGGCAAAACAAACGTCAAATAGATATATCTTAATCTTACTAATTTCATACAAGTATTACTGCTATAGGAAGCCTTTAATAGACTATCCAAATGATTGATAGCCATTGCGACATATTTTTTACTTAGAGAATTATATCCATAACAAGCAACTGCTCAGATTAGACCATCAATAGTAATCGGATCCAATTAAGATTGAGAGATTCCTTGAAAATTATTTATGCTTACTTTTATTTCAAACCAAAGCCATTTGGAATGCTCTCTCCTTTTTTAGGCTCAAAAACTTCTCTAAATACAATTCATATAGATTGGTAAGGAATGATCGGAAGGAAAAACACTCCGCATACTCCGACCACTCCTGTACATTGCCATCGATAAAAGTTCTAAACATTATTAGTAGAGTTCAATGGCTAAACTTATTTATCCCAAATATGTC
The DNA here is from genome assembly GCF_042654485.1 of Falsiporphyromonas endometrii. Classification (NCBI taxonomy): domain Bacteria; kingdom Pseudomonadati; phylum Bacteroidota; class Bacteroidia; order Bacteroidales; family Porphyromonadaceae; genus Falsiporphyromonas; species Falsiporphyromonas endometrii. Next base: position 7,541 of record NZ_JBHSGO010000159.1, read on the forward strand.
GGTAGAAAGAGATAGTATTTATAATCTTATTTTTAACTGATATGGCGTGATATAAGACCGCAAGTCAGAGGATAAAACAATCCGGTTAAGACCATAAAGTCATCTCTCAACTATCTAAATCGTCTGATTACAGATCGTTATATTCTAAAGGCACTATTGGGATAATTAGAAATGAAAGATTAGAAACCCAAATCAATCTTATAAGAATGTAATTGCCATGGAAGAACAGTAACACTTACAGACATATAGGTTTCTTGATTAGACAATGGATCATCCGGCTTGATTGGATTGTCCTTTGGATCATTACCCTCTTCATTTGGATTAGGATCCGGATTATTTGGGTTGTTGTACTCTGTACTTCCATCAGGAACCGGTACAAGAGGATTCCAATTGACACCAATTGTCTTGAAACTATTAATATGAACGTGGTAAATGTTATTTCTTACAACAGGAGAATTGAGCCATTGAGTTGGTTCAGGTTTATCCGGATTAAGCCAAGCAAAGTAAAGAACTTTGTTATTGATATACTTATTGGTTTTCATACCATTGACACCACCACACTTCGGATCACGTGCTGTATTGGGTGAACGATAAAACTTACCATTGGTTCCTACATAGAAAGGCTCTCCTTCTTTATACTTTTTAACACGGTGAGTATTCTGATCACATACGGTCTTATCGTTATAGTCAAGATCGGTTGGAACAAGTTCTACATCATTATCTTCAAAAGCTTCCGGTTTTGGAACAAACTTAGCACGAATCAATACATAAGCTGTATTGCCTTTTTTATACTTTGAATCAGTTGTTGTTTTCCCAAAATCATGAGTATTTGGAAGAATAAATTGCCCTGATAGCTTATTCTGTAACTCAGCTGTAACCTTATCCTTTGTATTTACATCATAATCTTTTATTGTTGGAACAGGCACTCCATTTATTTTATCTTTCCCATCATAGTCCACCCACAACGGTGTGTAATCATAGTATTTTGCAGCAGTATTAAAATTGTTAGATGGGACAAATTCACTACCTGGAGTCAAGAAGGTATTATTAGAAGTACCTTTATTCTTAGAAAGGAAGACTTTACGTTCTCCCTGAGCAACAACCCATTTTACATCCGAAATTGTAGCATAAGTATCGCCTTTTGCTACAGACCCTAATTTGATTGGAGCATTGACAGTAAAGGAAGCATCCTCTTTTATGGTCACCATTACTCTTGCGACAGCTCTTTCAACGCTTATTACAGCCTGGTTTTCAGGACCTTGAATAGCTTTGTTCTCAGAAATATTCGCCTTTATAGTAAGAGGCTGTGATGGTTCAAAAGCGGTCATTAATATAGTCTCATTGTCAGTTGAGTTTTTCTTAGCAATCTTTCCTGCTGCAGTATTGTCTTGTTCAACTTTTGCCTTAGCTACCGCATTCTGCTGAGTAAGAAGTTCGATAGCTTCTTTATACTTGATTTCGAAGTCACTGGCTGTTGCTGAAGCTAATAAGTCTTTAGCCTTGTTTTGTATATCATTTATAATGACATAGACCTTCACTTCTTTACCAGCAAGAGCACCGACTTTTATACCTTTCTTTGGTGTCAAAAGCACCTTATTTGACCCATCTGTAGCTGGAGTCGGCTCATTGTAATAATAGTCTGAGAAATTCAATGCTTCTTGTTTCTCAATTGGTTCTGAAGATACAGTCGGAACCATATAGATACTGATCTTCTCGATTTTGTCCTTTCCAGCCCACTGACCTACATAGTTATAGTCCGGATTAGCCTTATCCTGCCCATCAGCATTGGCTCTCAAACCACCCGGCATAGTCAATTTGACTGCCATATACGATCTCACTGCCGAATCCTGCGTTTCTTCAAGATTCGCATCCTTTGTACAGCCTACAAGTCCTAGACCCATAGCTGCTAAAAGTAATAACTTTTTCATTTAACTTTTTTATTAAATAATCAACTGTATAGTGTTCTAACGTCTTAGAAGCTGTTTAAATTTAATTGAAAAACAATCTTATATAAGGCGTTAATATATTGAATATCAGTAGGTTAGTTGATTTATTATTTGTAACTTTATGATTATCAAACAATTAAAGTTATGGAGCAATATTCAACCAACCTGACTGATAAACAGTGGCAAGTTATCGAAAAA
>NZ_JBHSGO010000160.1:0-9892 GCF_042654485.1 Falsiporphyromonas endometrii
ATCTGTTTTAGGAGTTCCTGTGAGTCCAATGGTAGCTCCCATCCAAAAATTGGCTGCTTAAACTCAAGAAATGAGAGGTTGCTAAAAAATTAGAGGCTGAATCATTACGAATAATGACACAGCCCCTCAATACTCCAGATCAATATACTTGCACAATCTCTCCAATGTGGTTGACACGCACCTTTGTCATACCTTGTTCTATCAACTCGTGCACTTTTTTTAGACCTTTTCTCATCCAAGTAACATCTTTAAGTTCTCGGATTTCTTCCACCATTGTATCCAGATGATGCCTAAAATAATAGTCACCATCAGAAAACTTCTGCACTCTAAATAGATGTTTGCTTATCAGATGGTAATTGTTCTTATCCATTAAATTGCAACTTCTTGGATCAAAACCTGTCTCTGGATCGGGCATAACGACATACTCATTTTGCTTCAATGTAAGCAAATGCTTCCATCCTAAGTGCTCATTATAATGCTCGTTAAAGATCGGCAATCCTTCCAGTGCAGTTTGCGTTGCTTCATAAAAAGAGACTAACACTTCATGTATTTCACCCTCTTTATCCAAGAAAAAGGAGACATGATGATTGTTTCCCAATGCCACAAAATCCACTGGTAATGTTTTTTGATTGTGATCTAAAATACAGACACCATCTTTATCCTTTTTAGAATGAATAGCTACCACCTTATTAGGACCTTTGATGGTCACCTTTTTAACTGTAATGCCTCCCTTCTTATCTTCATGTAGATAAATTGGGTTCTTCTCCAGGTCGCTGAAAGCCTCTTTCTTATCTCCATCACATTCGTCGAGTCTCCTCTGAAGTGCCTTTTTTACATATGGATTGATAACCTGCTCTATCTTCAAATCCGGAGTTACATCCTTTTTGATAGTATAGACATCTTCAAACCAAACCAATTTTACTTTTTCCGGAAGCTGTATCTCTTCATTTTCATCTAAAAAGATTGGATTCTTTTTGGGACTATTTTTACCTGTGAAGGCCTTTTTGGGATCATTATCAAACTCCTCCAACCTCTTCATCAAAGCATTCCTTTCGGCCTCATTCGCCACCATCTGTACCGTTTCTTGATCAAAAGTTGATCCAACCTTCAGATACTTTGTGACATATGTTTTTTTCTTTCCATAAATGGTCTCTTTATGAAGTTGTCCACGCGGAGTCAATTGAGAAACTAACATATGTTTTCCGTTTTTCAATGAAATCTTATTTACATTCGGCGTAACCACTTTTGTTTTAGATTTGATTGAAACCAATATCTCATCCAAATATTTTTTGGCCTCTTTCCTAAAAGATTTCATTTCAAATGGAGGTTTGATATGTCTTCGACCTCTACTATCTACTATGGTAACTTTTTCTTTCAATCTTGAAGCAAGCGATTCTTTCTCATCTCCTTGATTAAGCAAATTGAGATATTGGATTAGACTTCTGGAGGTAAAGGCTACCGTGAGCGCATCCATCGCATGATGTCTATGGTCATTTCTTTTGGACCAATTCTGGATTCGGCCAAACTCATTGCCATCCTTGTCTTCAAGAATTTCGATCAGACCAAGCTTCTTGTATTTGTCCCAATTAAGTTCTTTCATCACATTGACAAGCTGCCATTCTTCTCTCAATCGAGCTGTGATACTTCCGGAAGTGGCAAAAACATCTGGAACGAAATCTTCAAGCATCTCAAGAGCTTTTCTTGAGATATACTGTGTATTCCTCATGTCTCTACTAACAAAATCCTCAGGAATCTCCTCCTCCCTCATCAAAAGTCTGTTAGCCTTTGCCTTTGAGATATCCTCGTTTTTCAGCAATCTTTCGACACGAGCTTTGAATGAATTGAGTCCCTCTTTACCATATTCTTCTTCAATATAATCTATTGCTGTACGGTTGCTCTTCTTCAAATTGCAATCCCGATGTACAATTGTCTTATTTACAAATGAGTCATCAAAAAGTCTTGCTTGCGGAACAATGTGTTCAATATCATAGTTATGAGAAAACAACTCCGTCCTGTCAATGTAATTATCACAATACAGACATTTGTACGCATTATTTTTCAGCTCTTCATATAATCGATACCTTATGATGTCATTTCTGCTCGGATTAGTAAGGCCAAATGGAGATTGCATAAGAATATCCTTTATTCTTGCATTATTTTTCTGCGCTTTTGCAATTTCAGTAGTAGCTCTTTGTCTCTCCCTTGAGCTACTCTTCAAATCTCTGGACAACTCAACTCTCACTGCATCCGGCTTGCCATAAGTTGATGCAATCTGGTTGATCACATGGACCATCTGATTCAAAATCTTCTCAACCACAGGATTTCTAAGACTATTCTTCGGAACTATTGGCAACTTGTCAAGATATATTTTCTCCTTAATCTCTTGCTTGGTAAGCGACCTCTTTGAATGCTTATATCCTGCATCCTCACAGGCTTCACTATACTGTCTTCCCTCTTTAAGGTAAGGTAAGATTTTTCGCATTGCTTTTGTTGAGAGATTACCATAATCTTCTACAAATTTTATCTTAATAATAATCTTTGCATCCTCTTCATCTTCTATATTAAGAAGCTTCATCACCTTCTTAATAAGCGAATCTACCCCACTCCTTGAATTATCCGATTCATAAGAATACAGCAGATGCCACAAAAGAAAAGACTTTTGTTTGTTTGGATCTTTGGATGAATCAAAGAAGAGAAATGATCCATCTATATTTTTGAGATCCAGGAATTTCTTCACCATCACCATATCTTTTTCCCGATACTTAGAAACAAACTTATTGGTCCATCTGGGGTCTCTCTCAACAATTCGTTTCGCAGCTTCATAAAAAGCCGACAAAGTTGTATTTCCTTGGATCTCCTCAAAATTGATATCCCTATTAGCATCTCCAGACCAAAGCAACTTGATTAAATCCTTTTTTGTAATCTTATCCGAATAGGTAAGATACCGGGATAATATATTTTTATCCTCTATTGTCAAAGGAGTGTCATTCGGCCCAATCAGCGATCCCATTTTAATATCGTTGATTTTCTGCCAAATTTTGAATTCTTGGAAATATGGTGAAGACTTGGGAGCTACCCTAAGTCCATTGATTTTTGTTTTTACTTTTCCATCAATCGTCACCTTGACTTCTCTACTCTCAAATTCACAATAGTCAATAAGCCCCTTTTTACTCTTGAGGGGTCTTTGATAAAAGATTATACGATTCTTAATCTTATCCTTAAACTCGGGTGTCAATTCTTTGTGATACTTTGACTGCACTCCCCATATTACTTCGAATTCTTTTTCATAATCTTGTCTATAAAAAACAAGATTCTTAAGCGTATTATGCGGATCTTCTGATATAATATCGAACAAATACTGCCCCACTGTCTTCTTCTGAAAATAGAGTTCTTTACTTCTATCAGAAATATCAGCAAGATAGCCACTGCTTGAAGATAACTCGGCATTCAATTCGGACAACACTAAAACAAACTGAGACAAAGTCAGTTGTTTATCGATTGCTTCACTTCGCCATAGGTAAATTTGTTTAAGAGCATCCTTAGCTTTAAGATCCTCAACCTTAATGTTATGTGCCGCATAAAAATAGGCCGTAGTCTCTCTCTTATTCTTCAAATGCACCTTTCTAAACACCTCATCCGTCAAAAGATCGGGATAATATTGTGCTTGTGTGTTCCAAATAAGTTCTCGTTCTCTCAAAAGATCCGATTTAAAAAACTGCGGCAAATTCTTCTTAATAAATTTATCGCACTTCTTTGCTAATTCATAGCAATAAACACCGGGTGTAATGCCTCGCTCGATGAGTTCAATAGCGACTGACATACTATCTAAAGAATCATCTTCCGATAGCCCTTCATCAGAGGATTTTCTGCTACTCTTATATCCGCGCTTCTTATTAATCATAAACAAGACCTTCGCAAAATCTTCAAGACTTATCTTTTCTGAAGCTGCAGCTGCCCTCAATTTAAGAGTTTCAAAAGTTGTTGAATCCCCATCTTCAGATAAGATGGTATCATCATCAATCCACCCCAAAGATTTAAGTAAACTTTTTAGATTACGACGTCTAAGCTTATAGCGATGTATATTTCGTCGCATCGAACGTCTAAGTTGTCGATTTGCATTAGTTGTTATACTGTTGCCCTTTTCAAAATCAGATTCCTCATCTGTTGTAAGTGGAATAACTCTGACTCCCAACCTAACAATAGAAGATTTTTCATCGTTGGATTCAGCCTCATTGACCAAAGCCCATCCAATACTTGTGGAACCGAGATCAAGTCCTAATACTCTTTTCATTTGGATTGCATTTAGTAATGTTTTTGTAAACTTAATAAATATTATTCGTACCATTAGGTATAAGTTGTACTTATATGATGTTTAAAGTTCTTAATAGGGATGATAAATCGATCTAAATAATCAACATTAAAAACTTTTTTGCAATAAAACATTGCATATATAGAAAAAAGCCCTACCTTTGTGTTACGAAATTGAAGCAATTCACAATAAGGATTATTCCGATGTGAAAACATTAAGAATGGTCGACGTCGATAGATGTCGATCATTTTTTTATATCACATCATAAGCCATTGAAAAGTCTAAAGAACACATCTCATACATTTCAATTCGCCTCAATATTAAGTACATATATTCTGTCTTCAATATACTTAAGCAACCATCCATTATAACAATGATTGTCACGACAAAATCACACGCTATTATAATTATGCTTTTGAGTGATAATCAGACTGATTTTTACGCATCAAATAGATATATATGAGCAAAAAATAAGTCTTTATTTATGCTTAATCCACCTCATATTAGATAAATAATATAAATATAATTAACCTGTTTCAAGTATGAAAACAGCCCTTTTTTGATCTAAAAAGAGACTTACTCTCTACAAAAGACAAACAAGATAGGACGAAATCGTCCTATCTAAATGTTAATATATGTATAGACATCTTTTTTTGAACAAGTTTACGGCTTAAAAACCCTCTTCAGGCTGCTTTTTTTGGAAGGTCGCGCGACTTGCAATCCATTCTCGCGCGACTTTGAACCTAAACTCGCGCGAGGTTGCACTTGAAGTAGCGCGACTTCACATGTCAAGGTCGCGCGACAACGGATCGATAGTCGCGCGAGAACAGATTGCTTCTCGCGCGACCTTACTTGTTAAAATAGCGCATAAATAAAGCCCGTTTCGTACTAATAAAACGGGCTAAGTCGGTAGAAGGTCAGAAACCCCTAACCCCTGAATATTGGGATTTCAGTATAAATTAGTGTTGTTTGAGTAGCTTTTTGAGTTGTATTTAAAGTAACAGTATTTAACAGACAAAGGTCTTTCCTAATGAGCTTCACAGCCCATCTACAAAGACTATTCATGAGATCGTATTTGCTTATTATAGAGGCTGCCATTTGTACCCCACTAATAAGACATACCTTACCCCCTTGGAGGAATGCTCCTGCAAGCGAAAAAGCTATCAAAAGTATGGTAAGTATTATGCTTATCTCCATGTATCTTATTCTTTATGAGTGACTAAGATACTAAAAAGTATCCACTTCCGCAATGATGCCCCTTTTGATTCACATTGCTACAAAGGCTGTAGTTTCTCAAAAGTAACTTCTTATAAATTCACAATAAATTTAGCAAAGAAACTTCTTCCCGGCGTTATTGGAGCCAGCATAGACACATGATCAGTTCGATAATCGAATATATTGTCAACCCCTAAACTCAAGGTATACTTATCAACCAATTTTTGATTGACAGTTAACCTTGAAACAAAATAAGATTGATAATGAACAAACTCTGACTTTTGCTCCTTTGAAGTAAAATCCTGGGCAATAACATTGGTATCAAAACCGGAATGGAACTTACCCATCAAAGAGATATCCAAAAGATACTTTTGGGAAGAATAAACATATGATATCTGACCATTTAAGCTATGAGGACGAGCTGAAGCAACACTGATAGTCTGTCCTACAATATCCACATTTGCCTTTTCATGGACATACGAATAATTAGCAGATAGTCTTAAAGACTCAAGTGGTTTCCAGATAGCATTAAACTCAATACCAAACACCGGACTTGATCCAGTAGCATTGTGATAATGAATATTGTATTGCTCATCCTGTGTCTGCAAAATCTTATGTCTAAACCATGTATATTGAGCACTGGCCGACAAAGACAATCTTCCCTTTGTATACTCTGTACCAAAATTGAGTTGATGAGCCCGCTCCGGCTTTAGGTTGGGATTACCAAATATTTTAAATCCTCCACCATTCTCATGATACCAATTGAAGTAAAGTTCCATAATGGTCGGAGCCTTAAAGGCCCACGCATAGCCACCTCTTATTTTGAAATTACCAAGATCAGAGAAGAATCCTAATTTGGGTGATACATTCACGCCATAAGCAGAATGCCAATCCAATCTTGCCCCATAAATCATATTAAACTTATCATGTATCTCATGCATTGCCTGCCCAAACAACACCCCCCATTTAGCCCAAGTCATCTTCTGCAAACCTGATATTTGAAAAGACTTCATCCCTTCAGCATGGTATTCAACACCAACATTTATATTAAAATCATCACCACAAACACGATCATTTTGAAGCCTTACCATTGTAAGATAGTTTTTGTATGCGGTTGAATCTGCCGTATGGACCAATGGAAATTCCACACTCCTTATACTAATATCCTGATTAGTCGAGAGAGTCCATGAGGAATGATCATTGGGTTTGAATACTCCGCTAATATATCCATTGATAGTTTGATTAATTTGATTCTCATAGATCGAATTGAACTGCTTACGATTAGTAAATCCCAAATTGGCATTCAACTTAAATGATTTTGATGGAGACCATTGGAGTTTCTCCCCTATTCTCCAAACCTTATTGCGAGGCACATAGGTAGAATCGCTCTTTGATTGGGCATAGATATGATATCCTTTCGCATCGCTATAAGATGCCGAAGTCATACTTCTTATACCATTACGATTTATCCCAATCTCTGCAAAAGAGGAATAATGCCCCGGCTGATTGAACCCCAAAGATGCAAACAAAGAGAAGGGCTTACGACTTGTCTTTGTGATGATATTGACTACCCCGGCAATGGCATTCGAACCATAAAGAGCACTACCTGCCCCTTTAACAACCTCTATACGCTCTATCTGATCAGGAGAGATACGTTGTAAATCAATATTTCCATTATTTTGCCCCGAAAGTTCCTCCCCATCTATCAAAAAAAGAATATAACCGGATTCAAATCCTTGCATCTTAATACTGGTCTGTCCTCCATGATTAGAAAACTCGACTCCAGGTATTTCGTATTCAAGCAAATCCTTAACTGAAGGAGCATTGACCCTTTGAATATCAGAGTTCGATATCAACTTGGTCACAATGGGAGCACATGACAAAGTCTTCTCTGTTCGTGTAGCAGTAACTGTAACCCCTTCTAAATTAAGATAGTCATGCTGTAGGGAGAAATTCACCACCTGTTTCCCAAGTTGATCTATCTTTCGTACAATCGTCTTATATCCCATACATCTTACTACGACAGAGACAGTGTGCTTACCACGAGGCAAGACACATTGTAAGATGTATTTGCCTTCTGCATCGGTAATTGTACCTACCTGCGATCCATCAACAGATATCGTAACGCCCGGAAGAAGCTCTCCACTTGTCGCATCAGTAATTTTACCGCTCAGAAGAAGATTTCGTGATTGCGCAGAAGCCGATAAAGAAATAATCGAAAGCAATGCAATGATTAGAAACAACCTATAGCCGAATTTCATAATAAGAGATTGATAATTTAAAGAAGGAGTAATAGACTTTAACCCTAATTTGTCGATAGAAAGTGCCTACAAAAACATTTTGAAACGATTTTGGCATCTACTAATGGTTTGTCATCCGATTTTCTATCCAAACATTCCAAAGTCATTTGTTCGAATTTAATCGTAAGGGAAAATAACGAAGTTGCTTGATTATGTTTAGAAAACATTTTAGGAATCTGCTTCTGCCAATAACCAACCAACCTCGTTGATTGGACGAACATCAGAGCTTTTCTATTCGCAAGGTCAGTGTTTTCATCAGCTTACCCATTTTGTCAAAGATGGAAATAGTCTGCATCTTGTACATTGTTTTTCCATCAGCAGCACAAACGATAAAAACATGATTATTTTGTTCGAAAGCCTCTCGAGGACGTCTCTCTGCAATCATCTTCTGAAAATCTATTGTAAATGTATTGAGACCTGTAGCATACTGATCCTCATGTATCATTTCACCGGTTGGTCCCTTTGTCCTATCTGCCGCCACAATAATAGAGGTCAATTTATTCCCAATCATATCACTGTGAGGAGTAGTAATGGAAACAGAGGCAAAATCAGTCGTTCCAGTTTCAAAGATTGCAGCTTTTCCCGGAAAACCTTCAGAGCCATTAACCCGAATATCTCCAATATGAAAGGCAATATCCCATTCATGAGACTCTTTTGCCTGATCTTCGGTGAGAGGGATGCTTTTGTTTCCATCAAAAGTAAAATAGACCCACTTATCAAGGGGAGGAATGGCCACTTCTACACCTTGGATAGACTCTTCTTTCTTCTCATCTTTACTACAAGATGAAAATGACACAACCATCAGTGCAATTGCACTAATTAAATAACAATTAATCTTCATAGATAGACTTATTTTTAAATTCTTAGGAGTCGTGTGGTATTCACCACAAAACTTGCTCCATATTTTTAGAAACAGACAAATCGTTTTCAATATATTGCCTATCAACCCAATTGACAAATACATTATAACATATTTGTTATCAATATATTACATCAAAAGATAGATTACAATACCATTCCTTTGACAAAAGTATAAATAGAATGATTTACACCAAATTAATTAGACCAAAACAGACCTTTATTAGGAAAAACAAAATGCTATTTCTCCATAAAATGCACAAGAAGACAGAGAATCAAAGCTCTGAATATCTAAATGTCAATTTAGCACCTTTATGCATGGGTTGACCTTGTGAGTTATATGCAGATTCAAATTGCATCTTATATAATTTATCACCCTTTGCAGATCGAACAATCATAACATTCCTATTCACTTGATAGACCTTTTCAAGATCAGGCATATTCTCAGTCAAAAACTCAAAAGAGTGAAGTGGACAAATGTACTTTTCTGCGTCTTCAAAATTTCCCATCTGAAGAGCCTTCCAATGAATATCTTGAAGTTTATTGTGAAGGAAATTCACCTTAGTTTCCTTAGTAACAGCATCAAAGTCTTCAATCCCCGTGTCAGCAATAACTGCTTGTCCCCTGAATCCCTCAGGACCATTAAGTTTTATATACTCTCTATTAAATGCGAGTTCCCAACCAAGCCCCTCTTTTGGTTCTTCATTTTGCGATTTTTCAACAATTTTTCCTTCCTCAAATGAAAAGAAAACCCAGAAGCCATATTCAGAGGCATCTAACTTTTCAATTGTTTTCACCGTGGATGTTTGTGAAGGTGCCGGCGTCACAGGTACCTCCGGCTTAGTAGAATCAGGAATCTTTTCATTGTCTTTTCCACAAGAACAAAGCATTAGAGCTAACGCAACAATCAAAACAATACAATTCTTTTTGATCATAATAATTTAGATTTAATAAATACCATTCTCAAAGTCGTATTCAATTCAAATACTCCAACGACTTCTAATACGATTGCAAAATTCCCTCTAATTAGACAGATAGTCCATACCCATATTAAGGTAGATTTGAGGTAAACAATAACACATAATGGGTAGTATCCCAAAAAGTGTGTAAAGGAGATTTATCTTTGAGTCAAAATTAATCATTTCCTTTCATTGTTTAGTTCATCCGTCAGGCGGGCATGAAAAACACCGGGGGGATTGGCGTCCGCCCG
>NZ_JBHSGO010000161.1:0-9943 GCF_042654485.1 Falsiporphyromonas endometrii
TAACTATTTGTTTACCATAAAGATAACTGTTATTCATGATATGGAAAAGACTTATATAAAGAAAGTTGAAACTTTTTTCAAAAAACAGAAAGGGCTGCGCCAAATGGAATTTTGACACAGCCCCTTTCGGGTGACCAGTGGGATTCGAACCCACGACAGGCAGAACCACAATCTGCTGCTCTACCACTGAACTATGATCACCATCAGTTTGGATAGAGAATTTGATTCTCATTTCCCTTTTGCGATGCAAATATAGGTATTATTTCTGTACCTGCAATACTTTTTTGAAATATATTGTTTGCGTCAATGTGTTTCGTTGGTATGGCTGTAACGTAAACTTGTTCATTTCCTTTGTTTTAGAGTGTCTCTCTTTAGAATTTTATTTTCAGTTCTTTCATGAGAGCTTGTGAGAGTTTGGCATCAATAACTTTAGGAGTTTTTATCGAATGATTTCTCATCAGCGAGTCAGAATCTTCCAGTGTGTTTTACTTGTTTGTCTTTCATGGGACATAGATTTGTTGTTGAAGATATTGATTTTTAGTATATTAGCTGTTGATAAATAATACTAACCATGGAGATAAGCATATTACTAATCATACTTTTGACAATGATTTTGCTTGGTGGATTATTCTTCCAAGAGCGAGTGATATGTCTTGTTGACCGTGAGCAAATTTATCTATGCGATAGTCTTTCTCATAGGGCTGTGAAGTTCGTAATGAGAGAACTTTATTTGTTAAATACTGTTGCCTTGGTTGCTATTCAAAAAGCTAACCAAAACACACTGATTCAAACTCAAAATCACAAATTCGAGGGTTAGGGTCATCCGGCCTTCTAACCGACTTTGCCCGTTTTTATAGTACGAAACGGGCTTTTTTATGCGCTATTTTAACAAATAAGCTCGCGCGAGAAGCAATCTGTTCTCGCGCGACTCTCGATCCGTTGTCGCGCGACCTTGACATGCAAAGTCGCGCTACTTGGGGTGCAACCTCGCGCGAGTATAGGTTCAAGGTAGCGCGAGAATGGATTGCAAGTCGCGCGAGCTTCCAAAAAAGGCAGCCTGAAGTGGGTTTTTAAGCCGCCGATTTGTCCACAAAAAGTAGTCTATACATATATTAACATTTATATAGGACGGTTTCGTACTATCGCTTTTGGATTTTGTTGAGAATAAGCCTCTTTCAGATTCACAAAAGGGCTGTTTTAGACAGGTTAAAAGACTAAATATATTTACATTATTTATCTAATTAGATTGTGTTAAAGCTATAAAGAAGGACGTTTATTATGTTTAGAAATCATGGTAAGGAGATATGGAAGTAATACTTTTTTTATTACTACTGCTGTTATTTCGATTGTATATGTCTTGTCATTTTTGTCTCCTATAGACTTCAACTTCTAAATCTTATCTTTGTAATCAACTTTATCATTATCTAATCGTTTTATATGAATAGTGTAGCAACTTCCAGATCAAGAAACAGCTTAAGAAATGCCAAGTATGGAGCCGTATTTTATGTGCTTATACTGATATCTACATTTTTCTTTAGAAGGTATTTTATTCAAGCTTTAGGTGTAGATCTTTTGGGTGTTAATGCTACAGTTCAGAATTTATTAGGCTTCTTGAATGTTGCCGAATTGGGGCTTGCTTCAGCTGTTGCTTTCGCTCTTTATAAGCCTCTTTACGAATCAGATCAAGAGCAAATAAAGGACATTGTATCCATACAGGGTTGGTTTTACCGTTATATAGCAATATTTGTTTCATTGGGAAGCATTGTCTTGTTGTTTTATTTTCCTCAGATCTTTCAGAAGACAAAACTTCCTATTTGGTACGCTTACTCGACCTATGGCGTGATGCTGTATGGGACATTATTGTCTTATCTTTTTAATTACAGGCAGGTTATTTTTACTTCTGACCAAAGAGATTACCGAGTCACCTTGGCTGTGCAGGCCCCAAAACTTATTAAAATGGTTTTGCAGACTCTTTGTCTTTACTTGAACGTACCCAATGCCTATATATGGTGGCTTGTGCTTGAGTTTGTTGCCTCCTCGTTGACCACTATTCTAATAGAAATATTTCTTCGACGTGATTATCCTTGGTTGAGCACAAGCGTAAGAAGGGGGTTGTGTAAGCGTAAAGATTATCCGGTCATCATGAAGAAAACGGGTCAATTGATTTTTCATAAGATCAGTGCTTTTGCTCTTTTTCAATTAAGTCCGTTACTCTTGTATTATTTTACTAATGCCGATATGGTGGCAATATATACCAATTATGTAGTCATTATGAATGGGGTGGTTGCCGTGGTAGATACACCATTCAGAGGAATAACGGGTTCTGTGGGAAATTTGGTTGCATCCGGCAATCATAAAAGAAGTGAAGAGGTTTTTGTAAGACTGTATTTCTTTAGATTGTGGGTGGTATTATTGGTTATAGGAGTCCTTTATACTGTTGCCAATATGTTTGTCTCTTTGTGGGTAGGTCCTGATTTGGTATTGGGTAAGTGGCCTTTCTTGCTATGGCTCTTATATACCTTAATTTCATCAATGAGATTGCAGGATGTGTTTATTTCGGCATATGGCCTTTATCATGATATTTGGGCTCCGGTGGCTGAGATGATTATTAATTTGGTTCTTTCTTTTTGGCTTGGAACTTATTGGGGTTTGTCGGGAATATTGACAGGAGCCTGCATAAGTGTCTTTTCTATTGCGACAATTTGGAGGTTGATATTTCTGTACAGAAGGGGGTTTGGCTTTTCTTTCTTCCCTTTTATATTCAAAGTTCTTTCTTTCTTTTCAATCAATATTGTGGCCCTCGGAATGGGCACTTACTTAGTTAATAGGATATTCATGGGAATGATGTCTCACGCAACACTCGGAAACTTTTTGATGGTTTCCGGTGCCACCGTCTTTATCTTAAGCCTGCTGACTTTTGGAATCAATATGATTCTTTCTAAAACTTTTAGGACTGTTATCATTAGCTTGCAAAAGAAGCTTATTGGCCGTGTTCACTAAATTTATATAGGGTTGTCGGCGTATCTATCTCATTTGTGAAAAAGAGATAGAAATATCATTTGAAGATTTCTCTTAACCTCTGTAAAGTCAAGTTTGTGACCTAACTCCTTTTCCATGGAGGTAACCCCTTTATCAGTAAAACCACAAGGATTAATCAGACTAAAATGAGAAAGATCGGTATTGACATTCAAGGCAAATCCGTGCATGGTCATGTATCGGCTGCACTTGACACCGATAGCACAGATTTTTCGAGCTCGTGTTGGATGACCGGGCTCTATCCATACTCCGGTGGCTCCTTCAAGCCTTTCTCCTTTTATCTGATAATGATCTAGCAAGTTGATAATGCACTGTTCGAGAAGATAAATGTATTTCTTAACTCCAAGGCCAAACTGTTCGAGGTCAAATATCGGATATCCTGTAATTTGCCCGGGTCCATGGTAGGTAATGTCTCCACCTCTTTCTATTCTGTGAAGTTCGATACCTCTTTGTTTCAAAAGCTCTTCACTCACAATCAAGTTGTGTTCATCACCATGTCTTCCCAAAGTCAAAACAGGTTGATGCTCACAAAATAACAAGACGTTATGAGCCTTTCTGTTTTCTCTTTTGGCTTTTAATCCACGTTCAAAATATTCAACTTGAAGAGAATGAGCTTCTGAATAATCGATCTTACCACAGTCTTCGTACCTAAATGGAGCATGATCAAACTTAATCCTCATATCATCAATTGCAGGGTAAATACCGTTTGGAAGAGTTGCTAACAACTCCTTTACTGTTGGTGCATGATGAGAGAGATGGATTAGATATGTTTCTTCGGGAGATCCGATTTTCTTTGTCATGTCAATAGCGTCGTCGATGGTCTGATGGCTAAGGTGAACTTTGTACCTTAAGCCTGTGACAAAGAAATGCTTCGTGCCCTCAGTTTTGAGTAAACTTTCCGGTGAGATGGTTTTGACATCTGTCATAAACGTGTAGTCGCCAATTCGATATGCAACAATGGGAAGCCGGGCATGCATGACGCGAATAGGGTAGACCTCCTCATCTAATACTTCGAAAGGTTTGCCGGCTTCGATCGGATGAAGCTCAAATTGGGGAGATCCGGGGTAAGGCGGTTCGTGAAAATAGTAATGAAGACGTTGCTTAATAGAGTCTAAAACTCTTTGTTCAGCATAGACCGGGAGTGTCCGACTCCAAGATATAGTACGCAAGTCATCCAATCCGCCAATGTGATCGTAGTGTTCATGTGTAAGTAAAATAGCGTCAATGTGGTCTAATCCGTATTTTAGGGCTTGTTGTCTAAAGTCCGGTCCACAGTCTATGAGAATTCTTTTCCCTTGGTCTGTAATGTAAAGTTGAGATGTGCGTAAACGTTTGTCTCTAGGATCCATGCTTCGGCAAACATCACAGGTGCACCCCACTTCTGGTACACCTGTGCTGGTGCCGGAGCCCAAAACAATAATTTCGGGCATATCTTAAAAAGTTTAGTAAATATAATTGACTTCCGGTTTGAGCGTTATATTGTATCGCTCTTTGATAACTGTTTGGATATAATCTGCCAAATCTCCAATCTCAGTGCCGGTAGCACCTCCATAGTTGCATAAAACTAAAGCCTGTTTATCCCAAACACCGACATTCCCTTTGCGATATCCCTTCAGCCCGGCATGATCAATCAACCAGCCGGCAGATACCTTGACCTTGCCATCCTTTTGTAAATGATAAGAAATATCGGGTGCAATCTTGAGTACTTCAGCTAACTCTTCTTGTGTAAGAATAGGGTTCATAAAGAAACTTCCGGCACTACCAACTTCTCCAACTTTGGGCAATTTGTTGTTCCTGATCTCAATGACAGCATCTCTTACTTCTTGGCATGTCGGATGAGATGTTCCCCCGAAGTAATTCTGAAGGTCTTTATATTCGAGATTGGGATGCTGAGTCTTCGGAAGTTTTAGTACGATATCGGTAATGACCCATCCAAACATCTGGTCTTCTTTAAAGATACTATACCTATATGAATAGTTGCATTCATCGTGTGTAAAGCTCTTTTTGACTCCTTCTACGGTGTCATAGGCATGAACCTCTTGGATGAATTGGCAAATCTCTGTGCCATAAGCTCCAATGTTTTGACGAGCTGCGGCACCAACAGTGCCTGGAATGAGGGATAGATTTTCAAGACCAAAGAGTCCGTTGTCAAGAGTGTATTTGATGAGGTCGTCCCATACTACTCCTGCACCAATCTGGAGATATGCAAAGTTTTCATCTTCTCTATCTTCAAGTCGGACAACCTCTTTGATGTTTGAGATTAGGACTATCCCTTTGAAATTAGCGAGGAAAAGCAAATTGCTCCCCTCGCCAATAAATATCTTTTTTGATTCTTGAAAGAACTCATCTCTATGTAACAATTCCAAGTCTTCTATGCTGTCGTATGTTACTAAGAAATTGCATCGGGCATCAATCCCAAATGTATTAAGCTCTTTCAGAGACTTGTTTTCTTCGATTTTCATTAATTTGTCTTTTCAAGTAACCAAGCATCTTGAAAGTTTGGTGCGTATCTTTGTTTGATCGCATCACGGCTTGCAGCAGCCTCTTCTCTCGAGTTGAAACTAGTCACAATAACGCGGAGCATACCCTGATCGTTTTTAGCCAATACAGGATTGTATCCGTCTTGTTGCATACGTTCTTTGAGGTTCTTGGCATTGGTAGGGTTTTGGAAGCTACCTATCACGACGCTAAATCGTTTTAGATTGTTGCCGTCTTCCCCATCATAAAGAGAAAGATTTTCTTGTCTTACAACCACCTGTCTGTCAATTGGTTTTTGGATCTCAACAGGATCGGTATTTTGCTGTGAGCTGTTCTCATTATTTACAATCTCACGTTGCTTGGCAGCTTCGTAGCATTGACGGTAAGCACTCTGTTTGGGCTTACATGATGTGAACGCAGAAACAAGCAATAGTGCCGTTGCTGCAAGGATAATCTTCTTCATTTCTATCTATCTGTTTAAATGTTTATTTCGTACATATAGGGTACAAATCTTTTGTTGTGCCAAATATATGTTACAAAGTTACTAAATGACATCCAATTAGCAAGAGATGAGATTAACATCAATAACGTCTCGATAAGAAACAACTTTGTATATTTGTTCTCAATAATAAAAATCCCTTTTTATGATGTGTGATTCGTCACGACCATTAGTCTCAGTATTGATACCTGTTTATAAGACCGAACGTTTTATTGGAAGATGTATTGCTTCAATTATTAAGCAAGATTACAGACCTTTGCAGGTGGTGCTTGTGGATGATTGTGGCGGAGACAATGCTATGAATATAGCTTGTGAAATGCTGACAGATGTTGAAGGAATAACCTTAACCAAAGTTTTTCACGATAAAAATTGCGGAGTGACTACAGCAAGACGGCATTCCTTGGAACATGCCGAGGGGGATTATTTGTTATTTCTCGATTCTGATGATTACTGGGATGCTCCGGGTAATGTAAGCCACATTATTCAAGAGATGTTGTCAGACCCTGATCTGGATGTTGTTGTTACAGATTATTTTGCTGATTACCCCAAGAGAATAAAATATATGAGGGTAGATTGTCCCTCTACCTCTCAGGCAACTGCCAAATGTTTACTTCAAGGGCATATGCCATCTTTTTTGTGGAACAAGTGTTTCAAAAAGGATAGTTTCTTGAAATATGCCGGTAAATTTGTTGATGGTGTAAAGCTGTGGGAAGATTTTATGGTATTGGTTCCTTTCTTTGCTAATCCCATCAAACTCAAATATATTCATTATTCATTTGTCCATTATGAACAGGGCAATGAGAATAGTTTGATCCATACCATGGATGCCGGCACACTGGAGAAGATAATAGAAGCAATTCGATATTGTGAGCAGATGATTCCAAATAGGGCTATTTATGAGGAGGATATCAAATGTGCTTATATCAGTGCCAAGGCACATGTAATGCAAAATGTACCTTTAAAAGATTATTCGTCAATATTAGAAGTCTACAAAGAACTGGATTGCTACAATATGAAAAGGGTGGCTCCATTATATTCAAAAGTCATATTTGCCCTACAGAGGAAAAAGTCAACTCGATATTTGGGGTTTATTTTAAATGAATTGATACTTAGATGGAAATACATATTGAGGCATTGATCTGCTATGCCGTTTTTTTCTCCCTGTTTGTATTGCTGCTTTTCATTGCGCAAAAGGATAAGAGGCTCTCTCAAATACCATTTCTTGGTCTTTTTATTCTTCTGACATTGTTCTCCGGTCTTAGATATGGATTGGGTAGGGATTTCGAAATCTATGAGTTTATGTACAACAATCCTGTGCATAGCAGCTCGTTTGATTTTGTAGAGCCCTTTTGGCAGACCTTTATTATGATATGTAGGACTTTAGGTGTACCATTTTTATCTTGGCAACTACTTGTATCCGGACTTACAATTGGTCTTTGTATGTATTCTTTTCGGCGGTTGTGTGGAAGCTACTGGTGGATGGCTCTTCTTTCATTTGTATTGATTTATTCCGGTTATTTCGAATCTTTCAATATTGTGAGACAGTATCTGTCAATGTCTGTCGTGCTGGCTTCATATTGCCTGTTGCTTGATAAGAAATATGGCTATTGGTTCTTATGTTGTCTATTGTCTTTTGCATTACATCATTCGGCTGTTGTCTTTGTCGTTATTGCTCCTTTTGTCTTATTCACAAGTGAGCGATTGGAAGCTAAATCATGGTTCTTGTTTCTAATCGTTTCATTCCTTGTTGGTAAATTCTTTTTGATGCCTATTGTGGATATTTTGACTCAATTTCTTCCCGAAAGATATAGTCTCTACACCCATTCAGACAAAGTCTATGCCATGTCGTCGGATTCCGGTGTTTATCCAATCTTCTTAAACTTGACAGCTTTGTTTTTCTTGTATTTGAGGCAGCATATCCAGACATCTAATGTGCTTTACAGACAAAGTATAGATTATTACTTGACAGCAATTATTTTCTACAATTTGTTTATCAATTTTGAGATTGCTGCCAGATTGTTTTATTACCCTTTTATGTTCACCTTTATCCTGTTTCCTTTGTCATTTAAATATAGTAGGACCAAATGGGTTTCATGGGCTTTGAGTGCCATCTTGTGTGTCTTTTCTGTTTTTATGGTGAAGAATTTGGGGAATATCGAAGAGCCTTATTCTAAATACAGGACCATCTTTGATACTGTAATATATAAGTAAGTATGCGTATTTGTTTTGTTATAAATCGGTTAATTCAGATGGGACCGGTTGTTGTCATGAGAGATATTATTCGTGGAATGCAGTCTTCTGAGTGGCAGATTTACGTAGTCTCGCTGAGGTCTGAGGATCCTTCTATTAGTATTCAAAACGAATTTGAATCACTCTCTTGTAAATGCGTCAGTTTCCATTATTCTCTTCTTGACTTAGAGCTACGAACAAAGCATGTGGCCAAGAGATTGCAACAATTTTTGTCTGACAATAAGATCGATATTCTTCATACGCATACCTATCATCCGGATCTTGTCGCTTCAAATTTGCCTAAAGGATTTATTCCGGTTGTTACAACACTACATAACTTATGTGCTGAAGATTATTGTTATCAAAAGGGCTTTATTCAGGGGAAATATATGGCTTTCAGGCATCTGAAATCTCTAAAGAGGTTAAATGTATTTTGTGCAATTACTGAATGTGTAGCACGGTATTACAACCGAATTGGTGTCGAATGCAAAGTGATTTATAATGGTATTGACGAGTCGAAGTTTGGCAAACCCTCCGATGTCGATCGTTTGTCCTTGAGGAGGGAACTGGGTATCTTGCCTTCAGCAAAGGTCTTTATTTATTGTGCCGGTCTTGTTCATCGAAAGAATCCATTGTCATTGATCCGTTCCTTTGTTCGTTTGTTAGATTCCGGGCAGTTGTCTTTAGATGATCGTTTGATCTTTTTGGGAAAAGGGCCATTGGAAGATAAGTGTAAGGCTCTTGTCCCATCTAAATACAAGGCGCAAATTATCTTTGCCGGTTTCCAACAGGATGTTGTCCCATTTTATCTTGCTTCAGATATTGGCGTTTCTGCCTCTTTGTCCGAAGGATTTGGGCTAAATGTAGTAGAAGCTGTAGCGTGTGGGTTACCTTTTGTAGCAAGTGATATACCTCCACATCGTGAAATTTTGGGTAAGTATCCTGAGTTGGAATCCCTGCTTTTTGAGCCGGGAAGCGATGAAGCATTGGCAGATGCTTTGCTTGAGGCTTATCAAAAGTCAGAATCTTATCCTATGGGGGCTATCAGTAATGATATAACCTCCAGGTTTTCGGCACATAAAATGAGTGCAAACTATCAACAGGTTTATCGCAAAATGGTAGAATAATGATTATATATTGATGCTTTGAAACGGATATAATAAGGTTGTCCTTTTCTACTTTAACTGCGATTTATTAGATGAATAACTTTAGTTTAATCTGATTTTACCCAAGTTCATTCTTTCATATCAGTAGCTATAATCCCTTCAAATGAGATAAAATAATCGTTGTCAATGAGTTGTTTGGCTCTTTGATAGCGATTATTCTTTTCTGATGATAGTTGACTTAGGGAGAGTGGAACTATGATACACCTTGATTCTTTTTGCAAAGACGATCTTTTGATTTTTATAAGGTAGTATCCCTAAAAGTGTGTAATTGAAGTTTATCTTTGAGTCAAAATTAATCATTTCATTTCATTGTTTTTCTCATCTGTCAGGCGGACATGAAAAACACCGGGGGGATTGGCGTCCGCCCGGGGGCTCGCAGCCCCCGAAGAGGACCTTCCAATTTCAATCTATTGCTGTCCGATAAAAGTTTTTGCGACAAAAAAATAAGGGGCTGAAAAACTTCACAGAATTCAGCCCCAATTGTCTTATCTTTATCATAAGAACTTAAAAGTAAGACGATGCACAAAAGTATTCA
>NZ_JBHSGO010000162.1:0-10556 GCF_042654485.1 Falsiporphyromonas endometrii
CCGGGCGGACGCCAATCCCCCCGGTGTTTTTCATGTCCGCCTGACGGATGAGAAAAACAATTAAATGAAATGATTAATTTTGACTCAAAGATAAACTTCAATTACACACTTTTAGGGATACTACCAACAAGGCAGTATAGAGGCCCAAGCCATAATCTTATTCATTACAAAAGTGTTAAATTTTAGATATAAAATATGTTTCGCTCCTCATCCCTTATTTACGATACCGTTTTAACAAAAGAACCGTTAAAACTAACGATAGGCACGATGTGCGCAACCGCAGGATTTGCCGGCTGATAAATATTGATTGTCACAATGCTAACATCATTTCCAACAAGGGCACAATCCTACATTAAATTGCATATAGTACAATGCCAACATCTTACCTAACCATCAAAAGTCTCGGCACATAGTTTTACCCAATATTATAAGGTGAACCACATACAAACCGGACCTTAAAGGCAAAGGTATGCAAAAAACAAATGAATATTATTCATGATGTCGCAATGGTACAGTTTATCTGTAAATAATTTGACCATTATCAATGAAAAGTGCACTCCACTTTCAAACTCAGTACCCTCTGTTTCATCCTTTTACAAAGTCACAAAATTTGTTCGTAAATTTACATGCAACATTCTCTTTATTATATAGTATGAAAACGAATCACAAACCACTTTTTGCTCACATCGCAATGTTTATGGCATGTGCCTTTTGGGGGCTGATGGCACCGATAGGCAAGTTCGCCATGAACAATGGTATTGACGGCATTACCCTTGTATCTTTCAGAGTCTTTGGAGGTGCCATCCTATTTTGGATCACTTCTCTATTTGTTCCCAAAGAGGATATACCCCGAAAAGACATATTCAAACTTGCAGGAGCCGCCCTTTTCGGTCTTGTACTCAATCAGTGTGGATTTACGATCGGTCTAAGCTACACATCTCCCGGCAATGCAAGTATCATGACCACCTCAATGCCCATCTTTGCGATGATCTTGGCCTTTTTGATTCTCAAAGAGCCCATCACAAAGCAAAAGGTTTCGGGTGTCGCTATCGGATGTATCGGAGCCCTCATACTCATCTTGACGAGTGCTGCCGCCACCGATATCAAAGTGGGAAACTTCAAGGGGGACCTTATGTGCCTGATGGCTCAGCTCTCTTTCGCCTTCTACCTCTCTATCTTTACTCCCCTCATTCGTAAATATTCAATATTCACAATCAACAAATGGATGTTTTTCTGGGCAAACTTTTGGGTGTTGCCACTTACCGGAAAGCATCTAAT
Organism: Falsiporphyromonas endometrii; assembly: GCF_042654485.1. NCBI lineage: Bacteria > Pseudomonadati > Bacteroidota > Bacteroidia > Bacteroidales > Porphyromonadaceae > Falsiporphyromonas > Falsiporphyromonas endometrii. Next base: position 1,279 of record NZ_JBHSGO010000162.1, read on the forward strand.
AGCTATCCAATGGAGTGCGGTACCACTGTCCACTTGGCTCGGAATATTATATGTCGTCTTTCTTGGCACGTTCGTTTGCTACATCTTTACGATGTTTGCACAACAAACTTTGCGGCCAACCGTCATCAGCTCATACAACTATGTGCAGCCAACTATTGCCGTAACCGTAAGCATCATCATGGGGATGGGCGTATTCAAATGGAGTCAGCTGTTTGCCTTATGCCTAATTGTATGCGGTGTTTGGCTCGTATCCAAATCAAAATCCAAACGAGATATGGAGAAGATAAAAGAGTAGAGGAGCCCAATCAGACTTACAATATGTGGCATTAAGATGTGTTTGAAGTGAAAACAACAGCCTCTTCCCATCAGTATATGGGGACCAAAGCGCAGGCCGACGGGACAAATATCAGCCTACCGGAGGAGAAAGCCACCAATTTTGCTCGTAATGTGTCTGAATGCCTTTTCTCACAATATCCTCTATTCAGTGTTGCTGTCTCAGAAGCTGAATAAGAGTGTTTGGTTTTGATAAAAGCACTTTCCAAACACAAAAAGAGACCATGTCTTTATAAAATGGTTACATTTGCATGACGCAGTTTGCGTTTGTATTATTTCAATAGAATAAACAATAGTATTTAGACAGATGAATTGGTTTGAATGTAAAGTTTCATACGAAAAAACAACAGAGACGGGTGTACCCAAGAAGGTCAGCGAAAGTTACTTGGTCGATGCCTTGAGTTTTACTGAGGCAGAAGCTCGTATCACGAAAGAAATAACCCCGTTTGTATCCATTGGGGAGTTTACGATTAGCAATATCAAACGTGCCAAGATTGCAGAGATTTTTGAATCTACGGATGAGATGGACGACCGTTATTACAAAGCAAAAGTCCTCTTTATTACACTGGATGAGAAATCCGGCACCGAAAAGAAGTCTCCTGCCAATATGATTGTGCATGCGGGTTCACTCGAAGGAGCCGTTGCAAGACTTAGAGAAGAGATGGACAAAGGCATGGCCACTTATGAGATTGCGGCCATTTCGGACACGACAATTATGGATATTTTCCCATTTGAAAATACAATTAAGGAATGATTAAAGAAAATCTGTCAGCTATCAAATCCAATCTTCCCGAAAGCGTTGGATTGGTAGCTGTATCGAAGTTTCATCCCTCCGAAGATTTGAAGGAGGCTTATGAAGCAGGACAAAGGGCTTTCGGCGAGAACAGGGTGCAAGAGATGGTAGCAAAAGCAGAAGAGCTTCGTGAAGTCTGCCCCGAGATCGAGTGGCACTTTATCGGCACGCTTCAACGAAACAAGGTAAAGTATATCGTACCATTTGTTTCTATTATCGAAAGTGTCAGCTCCATCAAGCTCCTCAATGAAATCGAAAAGCAAGCAGCCAAGGTGGATCGTCGGATAGACATTCTTTTGGAGGCTCATGTAACTGATGAAGAGTCTAAGACGGGCTTTGATGTGGATGAGCTTATGGAAGCTGCACGCCTGATTGCGACGACAGACGATTATCCGCATATTCGCGTTTGTGGCGTGATGGGTATGGCTACGCTTACAGAGGATGAGCATCGAATCAGACAAGACTTTATTCATATACGCAAGATTTATGAAGAGCTCAAAGAGAGCCTGTTCAAAGACAAAGATTACTTCCGCCAAATCTCAATGGGGATGAGTGGAGATTACAAACTGGCCATAGAAGAAGGGTCGACATCTGTAAGGATAGGAACCGCCATCTTCGGCCCGAGAGTTTATTGAACATCATTCTTTGACCAAAACTGACGCACCTTCTGATTTTCTAATTACCTTTGTACCTTACTTAGGGAGGAAAATGTGTGTTTTGCGGTTGTGGTGCGACAACATTCTTACTTCAGAATCGATTATTAAGAAAAAACAACTATAAATTATCATGGTAGATATAACAACGACTTATGCCGGTTTGAAGCTCAAAAACCCAATTATTGCAGCGAGCTCCGGCCTTACAGCTACTCTCGAAAAAGTACAAAAATTGGTAGACAACGGTGTAGGTGCCATTGTGTTGAAGTCTCTATTCGAAGAGCAAATAGAAATGCAGGGTGCATCTATGATGGAAACATCTGATTATCCGGAGGCAGCCGACTATATTGCAGAATATGTAAAGAGCGAAGAAATTGCCAAGTATCTTGAACTGATCAAAAACATCAAATCCGCATGCGATGTACCCGTGATCGCAAGTATCAACTGCTTTAGAGCTGACGCTTGGACAGACTTTGCAAAAAACATCGAGAGTGCAGGTGCTGATGCAATCGAGCTCAACGTTATGCGTCTTGAGACAGACCTATTTGCAGCTTCAGACAATTTTGAAAGTCAATATATCGACATAGTCAAAGGTATTGCTTCTCAAGTTAAGATTCCCGTAACTGTGAAGCTTTCGAGTCATATATCTAACATTCCGGCCCTCATTGACAAACTCAGAGCTGCCGGAGCAAAAGGCGTGGTACTTTTCAATAGAAGCTATCGCACAGATGTAAACATCGAAAACGAGTGCCTGACTTCCGGTAAGATATTTACGACAGAAGCTGATTTGCATGATTCGCTTAGATATATTGGTCTCACATCAGCAGTAGTCAAGAAAATATCTTATTGCGCTTCGACAGGTGTACATAGCGCAGAAGCGGCCATCAAAGCTATTTTGGTAGGTGCAGATGCCGTTCAGATGTGCTCGGCTATCTACAAAGAAGGCCCGGAAGTGATTGGTAAAGTTCTCAAAGGCATTGAAGAATGGATGCAACGCAAGGGTTACCAGACCGTAGAAGAGTTTAGAGGAAGGCTCAATGCATCCGATATCAAATCTGCGACAATGTTTGAGAGAATGCAGTTTATGAAGTATTTCTCCAAATCCAAATAAGCGAAATGCTTTGTGGCTTCGCCATACGGTTCGTTAAAGACAGACAAAATTGTCAAATAATCTAAACAGTCGAATCGTTTGGTTGCACCTCGGCACTTCATCCAAATAAATTATTCATTAACGAACAGATCTCGCCATTGCGACGAGATTTGTTCATAACAAAAAACTAAAAATAAAGGAGATGAAAAAGGTAGGTTATATGGCAGCGCTCTTATCTGCTGCCCTCATTTTTGCAAGTTGCGATCTTAGCAACGCAGTTAAAGGCGGTGCCATTGGTACCGGTGCAGGTGCAGCGATTGGTGCCGGGATTGGTAAAGTAGCCGGCAATACCGGAGTAGGCGCTATCATTGGTGCTACAGTCGGTGGTACAGCAGGAGCTTTGATTGGACACAAGATGGACAAGCAAAAGAAAGAGCTTGAGAATCAGCTTCCCGATGCCAAAGTAGAGGCAGTAAATGATGGTGAGGCTATCCGTGTTACTTTCGATAGTGGTATCTTGTTTAAGACAGGAAAATACGACCTCAACGAAGCATCCCGAAATTCGCTTAAGAAGTTTGCTACCAGCCTTCAGAACAACCCGGATACCAACATCCAAATTATTGGCTATACCGACAACACCGGTTCAGACAGAGTCAACAACCCATTGTCAGTCAATAGAGCTAAGTCTGTGTATGATTTCTTGCTTGGACAAGGTGTCAGCAACAAGCGTATGGAATATCTTGGCAAGGGAAGCAGCGATCCTATCGCTTCCAACGATACTGCGGAAGGACGTAAACTTAACCGTCGTGTAGAGGTTTATATCTTGGCCAGCTCAAAGATGATTGAAGAGGCAAAGGCCGGCACACTTAAATAATGGATAAACCCCATTATCAATAGTTGCAGACTTTGGAGGTCTCTTACAGGGGAGAAGGGGCTGTGTAAAATATCGAATTGTGAGAAGTTTATTTCATATCGATAAGCACTACCCTTTCTTTTCGAACAAAGCAATCGCTATCATTGAGTTTTAGCTCTCTGGTAGCGATTGTTTTTTACAAATGACAATTGATTTCGAGAGGGTGACATTTTGACGCACCCAAAGTATTTGATACCGGAGTCAAAATTATATCGTACATTCACCAATAGATTGGATATTCGGCCGGATGCGCTACCATATCCGAGACGATCAAATTTCCTAAGATTGATATTTAAGATAAGATTAGAAGATGTCATACATATATAGCAATATAAAGATGAGAAAAGGAATAATCATAGTTGGCTACCTGCTTATTTGCTGCTGCATCACCCTCAGTGCGTGTACAAGCAACAAACAAAAAGGTCAAGATCAACAGCAAAAGACATCCCAAAAGATGTCTCAGCAAGACAGTCTGGAACTTACGATAGATGAGGATCTGGCAATCCCCATGCCTAAAGTGCCTAAAAATATCTCAGACCCGAGAGAAAAGGCAAACTATATCATCAATCACTTCTGGGACCAACTAAACTTCAATGACACAACTTATCTTAAAACACCGGACAAAATGGAAGCGAGCTTTGCCAACTTCATTGCACTGGCTTTATGCTTCCCGGTAGAAGATGAAATCCCTGCACTCCTTTTGCCACTTGAGAATTCAAATGACAAGATGCTGCACTTCTTCCTCGAGATGTACAAGAAATACCTCTACGATCCAAACTCACCAATGAGAAATGAATCGTTTTATATTCCTATCGCAGAATGGGCAAGCAAATCAGCAAAAGTCGATTATGCCATGCAAGAGAGGATGAAATCCATTGCAAATCTTGCCAAAAAGAATCAAGTTGGAGACAAAGCCATCAACTTTGCTTTTCAGCGAACAGACGGAGCTCTGACAACTCTCTATGCTGTCAAAGGCATGTACACAATACTAATGTTTTACACTCCGGGATGCCATACATGCGAAATGACCATCGACCAAATCAAGAGGTTGCCTGCGCTTAAGGCTCTTGACAAGAATCAAAAGGTCAGACTGGTATGCATTTATGCAGAACCGGATATCGAAACTTGGGAGAAATACGAAAGCAATATCCCGGAGTATGCCGTCAATGGGATAGACAAAGACGGTACAATCCTCTCAGATGAATTGTACGACCTAAAGGCATCGCCGACATTGTACCTATTGGATAAGGACAAGAAGGTCATTCTCAAAGATGCAGGGTTGCAAGAGATTTTGCCATACCTTGAAGAAAAGTTGGAGGTAAGAATCAAATAATTGCTCAAACATACTCTGAGTAATATGGCTGTTTGAGGCTCAAAATGCCAAACTCAAGATTGAAACAGACATGATATAAGGGCTCTTAAACCTCAAAATGTCGATACAACATTGGAGTATCACATACATTGAAATATTCAAAGCCCTTTTACCCTTTATCACATCGCAGCAAAATGGTGGAGAAATTTGGTGGACGACAATCATTTTGCAATATTGTAAAACAATGATAAACAATGCATTAAGAAAGATAATTTCTAATGACGGTCATTAGGATTTGCCATCTAACGACAAATCAGGGTTAAACAAATCTGCTTTTGAGCCATCTATTATGTATATACCTTGATTGGTGAGGACAATGCAAAAAGGGAACGATGGATAGATGAATAGATAGAAGAATGAATTGAAGTGTATCAAAAGCATTCTTGAAACAAGTAAAAAAATGCAATATTATCCATAAACAATTATTACCTTTGTGCAAAGAGATGATCGTTTTTCCTTCAGAGGAAAGTATAAGATTAGATGAGAATAAGAGGTATAAACATATGATAATGTTTAGAACATCGCATACAATTGATCGCAGAATAATATAGATTAGAGTAGTCCGACATCTCAAGAAAGTTGCCATATACTACAACTTACGATGAGGATGACTCGCCACACATCTCTTTTCTGCCAACAAATTGAAACAGTCTCATACACCAATCGTCTGTCCGGCATCTGTATGGACAAACTTTACCACATATATAATAAGGTATAGAGATGGACAACAGCAATTGTGTCGGTGAGTAGTAAGAAATATTTAATTACTTATAATTTTCTTAGCGATAACTGATATTAAAGACTACCTCAAAAGATTGATGATGGATATAGATTGAAACCATCATTAGTAAGGGTGCAATTCACCCAATGACAATCCAATAGAGGTCTGACAATAACGAACAAGCAATCACTAAACAGATAATAAACAATCACAGAATAGGTGATAAATAGTTTCTAACGATATTTTTACAAATGATATGGAGATACGACTATCACGATGATTAAAGATAAAAATGACAAGTAAAAACTGTTGGTAATAACAGAATGGATATGCGATTTGGTTTGGATAGACAAATTTAACAAAAAACGATATTTTCTTTGTCTATACCAAGTTATCAATTATATTTGCATAAAGAATAAAAGAAATACAACTCTATTAATGAAAACTAAAGCTATGAAAGTAAAGTACTTGATGCTAACGTTGGCTGGCGCATTTGCGCTAAATGCCAGTGCTCAGGAGGTTACTGAACCAACTTTGGGTCAGACTCCGGCCAAGAATACAGCTTATGCCCGCGGACAAGGTAATGATAACTGGTTCGTTACCCTCCAAGGTGGAGCTAGTATGATGTTTTTGAAGGACAATGAGGATGCTAAATTTGAAAACAGACAAAGTTTTATCCCAACATTCTCAGTGGGTAAATGGCATAACCCATACTTTGCAACGAGAGTACAGCTCGCTGCAGGGGTATCTCATGAGTTCAAAAACGTAGAGGGATTAGAGGATCTGAAAATGTTCCACGGAAGATATGTAATGGGACATTTCGATTTTATGTTTGATGTGATCAACTACTTCAAACCCTATCGTGAAGACAGAGTCTTTCACTTGATCCCTTGGGTTGGTCTTGGTTACAGCAACAAATTTATCAAAGGTCATGACTACAGACAGAACGCTCTTACCGGAAATGCCGGTGTAATGTTCTTGTTTAACATTCTTGAAAGAATGGACATCGTACTTGAAGCTCAAGCTTCATATTCAGAGTTCAACCTTGATAGATCAAACTACAACTATCGCAACGACTTCTCTCCACTTATGGGAGCTGTGACAGCCGGTTTGAATTTCAAACTTGGAGACTTGGGATTCAACGAAATCCTTCCTATGGATATGAATCTCGTAAACGATCTTAACGGACAGATCAACAGACTTCGCGCTGAAAACGAAGAGCTTGGTAAGAGACCTGTTTCTTGCCCTGAATGCCCTGAAGTTGAAGACGTTGTTGAACAAGTAAATCTACTTGGTGCTAAATCTGTACAATTTAGATTTGACAACGCTAGAGTTGCTAAAGATCAAATGGTAACATTGAATGATGTTGCTCAGTATGTTAAGAAGAACAATGCTCCTATTGTTGTAACAGGATATGCAGATGCAACAGGAAATGCTTCTTACAATGAAGGTCTATCTGAACGTCGTGCTAAGGCTGTTGCCAAAGTTCTTACCGACAAGTTCGGCGTACCTGCAGACATGATCACAATTGAATGGAAGGGTGCTTCAGAACAACCTTACGACAAGCGTGATTGGAACCGCGTTGTAATCATGCGCTCTAAGTGATCGTTTACTGAGTAATAATCGTAGAATAAAAAAACAGACAAGAATATGAAAGCACGTATATTGCTATTAGCTGTCGCTGCGTCAGCGATGACTCTTACAGCTAATGCTCAAGAAGTAGCTACTTCTCAGAACAAGCCTGGCATGTATACCACGTTCGCTCGCGATAAAGCGTCTGACCATTGGTTTATAGACGTTCAAGGTGGTATCGGAGTCAGCCTATTCGGATATAATAGAGATCAAAAAAGCTTTGGTGATCGTCTAAACATCACTCCAACCCTTGCTATCGGTAAGTGGCACGAACCATACTTTGGTACACGTGTACAATTCATGGCATGGGAAATGAAAGGCTTCAACAATCGCTATGTAAAACCCGGTGATTTGAAGTCAGAGCTAGAGTCAATCGAAAACAAGTCAAACTATGTATTTGGTCACTTTGACTTTATGTTTGACCTTTGCAATTACTTTGGTGTTTATCGTCCAAACAAGGTATTCCACGTCATTCCTTTCGTAGGGGTTGGTGCTGGTTACAAGTTTGCGACAAAATACTATGGTGAAAAAGTTGACTTCAACGAAGAAACAGTCGCTAACTTTGCAAAAGACGGATGGGAAAATCCGGAAGATGTTGTAAAGTCTCATGAAGCTCACTTCACACCGGCTATCAATGCAGGTTTGATGCTTAAGTTTAAGCTTTCAAAAGTTATTGATATCAACCTCGAAGCTCAAACAGTTGTTTCTCGCGCTGAATTCTTCGGAACAAAGGCAAGACAGAGAAAAGCTGATATTACATCATATGCCACAGCAGGTTTGACATTCAATCTTGGTAAGAGCGATTGGGAAGGTATTGTACCTATGGACTACAACCTAATCAAGGACTTGAATTCAACTTTGAGTGCTCTTCGCGCAGAAAACGAAGAATTGAGCAAACGTCCTGCTTCATGTCCTGAATGCCCTGAGGTAGTTGAGACAGAAGTTTCTAAGACAGTTGTAAGCAATGTTGTTTATTTCAAGATCAACTCTGCTAAGATTAGAAAGAATCAAGAAATCAATATCTTCAACACAGCTCAATACGCTAAGGATAACAACCAGAAGATTACTATCGTTGGTTATGCTGACAAGAATACAGGTACTGCAGCATACAACATGAAGCTTTCAGAACGCCGTGCTAAGGCTGTAGCTAAGATGCTTACAGACAAGTTTGGTGTATCTCCTGAAAACATCAACATAGAATGGAAGGGTTCTGACGAACAAGTTTATGCAGAAAATGCATGGAACCGTATCGTTATCATGAACGCCGAATAAATAATAACTAACAGAGTTGTTAACCGATTAGGCGGTCAACCCTAAGACATAGAGGGCTCCCAAAGTTGGGGGCCCTTTTTGTATCTTATATTATTGCTGTTGTCCGACAAAAACACCGCAAGATTGAGTCATAAATCAGTATTTGATCCAAGCGAATGCCTTTATGGGGCAAAGGGTTTGCCTAAGTGGGCAGCCTTTCTATTTTGAATGTATTGAAAGGTTGGCTGTCCGATAAAACCAAGCATGATTTACAGACTAATGCCTCAGAATAGGTAATACCGTTTGGTTAAACCCAAAAATGTCGATAGGACATCGAAGTATCATATACATTCAAATACTCAAAGCACTTTTTCCCTACATCACATCGCACCAAAAGGTAGTATCCCAAAAAGTGTGTAAAGGAGATTTATCTTTGAGTCAAAATTAATCATTTCCTTTCATTGTTTAGTTCATCCGTCAGGCGGGCATGAAAAACACCGGGGGGATTGGCGTCCGCCCG
>NZ_JBHSGO010000163.1:0-10902 GCF_042654485.1 Falsiporphyromonas endometrii
AATTTTAGAAGACTGACGATTGATTATGAGTTTCATGCCGGTACTGCAGAGGCTATGGTTCAACTTGCTTTCTGCAAAATATTGCTTAATAAATTCTCTGAATAATTTTTAAACAGCTTCTTATATTGCCGTCTTCACCTTCTATAATTGGAATATGAGGTAGTACAATATCTCCTATAGGAGTTTTGCTATCCATCTTAAAGTTATATAGGGCAAACTTAACGGTGTTGTCTGAAGTCCGCTCCAGGTTTACTTTCGAATCTTTGATGTCATTTTTTAGCCCGTTGAGTTCGACATGAAGCAATCCATTGTATTTGCCGATTATATTCTTTGTTAAATCTTCGGTTGGGATTGGTTGGGATTGTTTGTCTCCATCGAAGTGTACCGGTATGTCAATATCAGTTCCGTCATTATGCCAAACGACCTTGACATCCACCGTCATCTTATCTCCATTGATTTTACTTTTGTTCTCATCAATGGAGGCAGAAGCTTTGATGGCTCCATCAGCTAAAAGAATATCGGTGGGGTCTGTTTTTTCAAACGAGATTGTACCGTCATTGGCTTTGCTTATTGGTACAGATGGAAGAATAATATCTCCGACAGGATTGCCCATAAACTTGAAGTTGTAAATGGCAAACTTAACATGGTTGTCGTCTACCGGTTCCATTGCAATTTCCTGACCTTCATTGGTAGTGGGATTGTCAAAGAGTGTCACCGTTAGTTTCCCAACATATCTGCCCGCAACTTCTTTTGCTATACTTTGCGAAAAAGCAGAAGTAAGGCAAAGCAGGGTCATACTCAAAAGTAGGATAATACCTCTAATCGTCTTCATATTATATTGTATAGGTGTTTTATTTGTTTGTTAATCGTTCCCGGATTTATCCTTGCTCTTGTGTGAACATCTCTCCGATAGTGGCTATATATCACATCAGACAAGGATGTTTTTAAGTTCTAACTATACTAATACTTTGAATTCTAAAATATTAAATGACTATTTTATCGCGCAAATATACAATAATTGTGCCGTCTTTATATCCATTTTTATATGGAGTATAAAACGATTTGAATATCTCTACTTAAGAGACTTCATATCTGGATAACTTCAATAATTACAATCTCTTTCGAAGGATATATTTGGATTAAATGCAAATAATATCTTACCTTTGCGGAGATTTATCCTGGTAAGGTTCGACAAGTTGCTCGTTTAGAGTGCACCTTGCGGGGCAAAACTAACTGATAAACAAACAAATATGTACGTTATCGTAGAAATGCAAGGACAGCAGTTTAAGGTTGAACAAGGCCGCCGTCTCTTCGTACACCATATCAATGGCGTTGAAGCAGGTGCTGAGGTTGAGTTTGACAAAGTAATGCTGGTAGACAAAGATGGTGCTGTTACTGTAGGTGCTCCTCATGTTGAGGGTGCTAAGGTGGTATGCGAAGTTGTTTCACCTATTGTAAAAGGTGATAAGGTATTGGTATTCCACAAGAAGCGCAGAAAAGGTTACCGTAAGCTAAACGGTCACCGTCAGCAGTTTACAGAGTTGAAAGTAAAAGAAGTAGTAGCATAACTTTAACCACTAAAATTTAGAAAGAAATGGCTCACAAAAAAGGTGTCGGTAGTTCTAAGAACGGCCGTGAATCAGAAAGCAAACGCCTCGGTGTAAAGCTCTTCGGTGGCGAGTTTGCTAAGGCAGGTAATATTTTGGTTCGTCAGCGTGGTACACAACACCACCCGGGAGAAAATGTAGGTATGGGAAAAGACCATACTCTTTATGCTCTTGTTGATGGCGAAGTTGTATTTACCCGTAAGAGAAATAATCGTTCTTATGTATCTGTAAAGGCAGAAGCGTAAGTCCGGATTTGGATCTAAATGTAAGGGGGATGTGTCAAGTTTTTGTTTGACTCATCCCCCTTCTTATTTGTCTTATTTCTATTTTGTGAGGTTTGAGATTGTATGTACCTTTACGGGAGATAAAATTAAAAGATAAACTCTATGTTGACTCTTAAGCAGATAAAAGATAATCCTGAAGATATAGTCCGTCGTTTGGCGGTCAAGAAGTTTGATGGCAAAGATGCCATTGATCAAGTTTTGGCAGTTGACGAAACACGTCGTAAGGCTCAGCAACAGGTTGATGCCTTGAATGCTACACTCAAATCCGCCTCTTCAAAGATTGGTATGTTGATGAAGAATGGTAAGCGAGATGAAGCAGAAGCTGCCAAATTGGAGGTTCAGAAGTTGAAAGAAGAAATCAAGACTTTTGATGATGAGCAGAAAAAGGCAGAGTCTGATTTGCGCGAACTTCTGTTGAGTATTCCGAATATCCCTTGTGATATTGTACCGGAAGGTAATGGAGCTGAGGACAATCTTTGCGTTAAGACCGGAGGCAAGATGCCCGAAATAAGTAAGCAGGCACTTCCTCATTGGGAGCTTTGCAAAAAGTATGATATCATAGATTTTGAACTTGGTGTGAAGATCTCGGGTGCAGGATTTCCTGTGTACAAAGGAAAGGGTGCACGTTTGCAGAGAGCTCTTGTCAATTTCTTCTTGGACAATGCACGTGCGGCAGGTTTTATGGAGGTTCAGCCACCTTTGGTTGTGAATGAGGATTCCGGCTATGGTACAGGTCAGCTTCCGGACAAAGAGGGGCAGATGTATCATGTGACTGAGGATGATCTTTATCTGATTCCTACAGCTGAAGTGCCGGTGACTAATATCTATCGTGATGTGATTTTGGATGAAAAGGATTTGCCGGTTAAGAATACAGCTTATTCGGCATGCTTTAGAAGGGAGGCCGGTTCTTATGGCAAGGATGTGAGAGGTCTTAATAGGCTTCATCAGTTTGATAAGGTTGAGATTGTTTGCATCGACAAACCGGAAAATAGCTATGATCGTCTTGACGAGATGGTGGCGTATGTCCAAACTTTGGTTGAGAAACTGGAACTTCCGTGGCGTATACTTCGTCTTTGTGGTGGGGATTTGAGTTTCACATCGGCTATTACTTATGACTTTGAAGTTTATTCTGCTGCTCAAGAGAGATGGCTTGAGGTTAGTTCAGTCTCTAATTTCGAGAGTTATCAGGCCAATCGATTGATGTGTCGATATCGTAATGAGGAGACCAAGAAGACGGAACTTTGTCATACTCTGAATGGATCAGCCTTGGCTTTGCCTCGTATTGTTGCAGCTATTTTGGAAAACAATCAGACTCCGGAAGGTATTCGCATTCCAAAAGCGTTACAGCCATATACCGGATTTGATATGATTGACTGATAAATTGGGGTCATATCATTTATGATTTAATAGATGTCTTATATCTGAGAAGTGGTTGTTTTTCCTTATCATTGCAATGGTGATAAGAAAGATTGGACCACTTCTCGTTTCTTGAATTATACTGAGAAGAGTCTTTTTACCAAATTGATCTTTAGAGTGAGGATGGATTTATGAGGTTGTTTTGAGTCGGTTTTAGACTAAAATCACACTATATGGTACTACGATACTGTATGTTGAACTTAAAATAGATCTCTAACCTTTCAGATTGGTGAGGTTTCATCTTCATATGGTCTAATGACAGTTTGGGGTTTTCGGACCGAGAAAATGTGGAAGGATTGATTGATCGGCATTGAAACTGAGGCAATCATCCGGAAGCGGAAACTCAGGGATGTAAATCAAATATTGAAACGAAATATCATTATGGAAAATGAACATGTACGCTGCCTGATCATAGGTTCCGGTCCTGCCGGCTATACTGCAGCAATTTATGCTTCGAGAGCAAATCTTAGCCCGGTACTTTATTCTGGTATGCAACCGGGTGGTCAGTTAACTACAACTACAGAGGTGGAAAATTTCCCCGGTTATCCCGAAGGTGTTGATGGCAATCAGATGATGGCCGATCTTCGCGGTCAGGCTGAACGCTTTGGCGCAGATATTCGTATGGGGGTAGCTACAGCTTCTGATTTGTCTAAAGCTCCTTATAAAGTTGAGATTGACGGAGAGAATACAATTACTTGTGATACATTGATTATCTGTACCGGAGCTTCCGCCAAATATCTTGGTCTTCCTGATGAGGCAAAGTATGCCGGTATGGGCGTGTCTGCATGTGCTACTTGTGACGGGTTTTTCTATAGAAAGAAAAATGTTGCGGTCGTAGGAGGTGGAGATACAGCTTGTGAAGAGGCTCTTTATCTTGCCTCTCTGGCTTCTAAGGTCTACCTTATTGTGCGAAAACCTTTCCTCCGTGCTTCTAAGGTAATGCAGGAGCGAGTAATGAAGAAAGAGAATATTACAGTCCTTTTTGAGCATAATACTGTTGGCTTATTTGGAAAAGATGGTGTGGAAGGAGCGCATTTGGTTAAGCGCAAAGGAGAGCCGGATGAAGAGATGGTGGATATTGCTATCGATGGGTTCTTCCTTGCAATTGGCCATACGCCTAATGTGAAGGTGTTTGAGAAATATTTAGAGCTTGAGGAGCATGGTTATATCAAGACTCAAGGTATGACTCCACGTACAAATATCCCGGGCGTATATGCTGCAGGTGATGTGGCTGATCCCCTTTATAGGCAAGCTATTGTGGCAGCGGCATCCGGATGTAAAGCGGCTATGGAAGCAGAAAAATATCTTGGAGAACATGGATTGTAATTCAGTCCTTTTCTGACAAAGAGAATATCGAGGGGAGCAATACCAAAACAAAAAGGTGTTGCTCCTTTTTTTGAGCTTTCGAATTCGTAAGTCTTCACCTTGAAAATGTATTATCTTTGCTTGTAAATAAACCTTATTTATTATGCATTTAGCTAACCAAAAGACTTCTCAAAGCAAATATCAGTTGTCTTTAAGAGTTTTGAGAAATGAATTGTTGTGTGGCACTTATCACCTGATAGACGTAGTTATCCCAAGTGGAATAGATTTAAATATAATTAAGCCCGGTCAGTTTGTGGAGGTTGCGGCTCCAAATGAGCATTATCTTTTGAGACGCCCGATCTCTATATGTGACATACTTCGAGAAGAGCGATTGATGCGGCTCCTTATTGCTCCGGTGGGTAGGGGAACAGAGCAGATCTGCAAGGTCTCTGAGAACGAAAATCTTGATATTGTATTTCCTCTCGGTAATGGCTTTTCTCTTTCCGATAAGCATTCTAAACCTCTCCTTATTGGTGGTGGTGTGGGTATTGCTCCTCTCTTGTATCAAGCAAAAGAGATTTTTAGATTGGGAATAAAACCAACGGTGCTTCTGGGCGCAAAGGAGGGACGTTTCCTTAAGTTGGGTGAAGTGTTCGAACCATATTGCAATCTTGTTATTTGTACGGATGATGGTTCGCTTGGACATAAAGGATTTGTTACTGAAGCTCCTATTTGGGATGAATTTGATTATACTCATACATATGTATGTGGCCCGATGCCTATGATGAAAAACTTGGCCAAACTACTTGCTGAAAAGAAGGTGGTTGCGGAGTTCTCCCTCGAAAATATGATGGCTTGTGGTCTTGGAGCTTGTCTTTGTTGTGTCGAAGATACAAAGGATGGTCATAAATGTGTTTGTACAGAAGGACCGGTTTTTAATCTCAAAGATCTTAAGTGGTTGGAAAATAAATGAATTATAAATTAGTATGGCAAATACAAAAGTTAGCATAGGAAAAGGACTTACACTCAAAAATCCAATTATGACCGCTTCCGGTACTTTTGGTTATGGAGTGGAGTTTGAAGACTTTGTCGATCTCAACTCGCTGGGAGGAATCTTAGTGAAGGGTACAACTCTGCACCATAGAGAGGGCAATCTATATCCACGAATGGCAGAGACTCCTGCCGGCATGCTCAATGCTGTAGGTCTGCAAAATAAAGGAGTGGATTATTTCTGTAGGGAAATATATCCGGACCTTCTTAGGTATGAGGATGCTGAGTTTATCGTCAATGTCAGTGGCTCTTCAATCTCGGATTATTGTGAGACAGCGAAGAGAGTTGGTGAATTGGAGCATATTCGTGCCATCGAACTAAATATTTCTTGTCCAAATGTTAAAGAGGGTGGTATGGCTTTTGGAGTCTGTCCCGAGAGTGCCGCTGAGGTGGTAAGAGCTGTTCGTAAGACTTATGACAAAACACTTATAGTCAAATTATCTCCGAATGTGTCCGATATTAGGCCTATTGCGAAAGTTGTGGAAGAGGAGGGTGCAGATGCGATATCGCTTATCAATACTTTGGTTGGAATGGCTGTGGATATCAAAAAACGCCGTCCTGTATTGAGTACGATTACGGGCGGAATGTCGGGGCCGGCTGTCAAACCTATTGCCCTTAGAATGGTTTGGCAGGTTGCTCAAACTGTAGATATTCCTGTAATTGGTATGGGTGGAATCTCAACCTTGGAAGATGTCATTGAGTTTCTCTTAGTAGGAGCTTCTGCGGTAGAGATTGGCTATCAAAACTTTGTCGATCCAAGTATTACGGGTAAACTCGTGCAACAACTTGACGAATATATGGAGAGAGAGAACATAGAGAATATCTATGATTTGATTGGAGGATTGAGGATAGATTGAGCATCTGTTGTCTGCTCTTCTAAATGGAATAAGAGTTATAAACGGTTTCCTGTGAAAGAAACAGTATCTTTAGATATATGGCAGAAAGCAATATTATAGAACAGCTATTTCATTATTCAAACCCTACTCTATGGGAGTCCATTGTAAGAATTATTCTCAGCCTGTTTCTGGGAGGTGCAATTGGACTCGAGAGAGAGCGCAAGCACAGAGCGGCCGGGTTAAGAACATTTACTCTTATTTGTTTGGGGTCGACCATTGCTATGCTACTGTCTATATGGACTCCGTGGATGCTTGGGGCAAGCAGCAATAATCCCGGTGATCCCGGACGTATTGCAGCGCAAGTATTGACGGGAGTGGGCTTTTTGGGCGCAGGAGCCATTATCCATACCAAAGGAAGTATTCAAGGTTTGACGACTGCTGCGGGGATATGGGTGTCCGCAGTTATTGGATTAACCGTTGGTGCGGGACTGTATATACCTGCTATTTTTTGTACCATCGTTGTGGTTGCTGTCCTCAATTCGTTTGAACGTATTGAACTCAATCACCATGTTGGAGGTTACAATAAGTTGATGGAGATTCAGTTTGGTACAGCCGATACAGAGAATATTCCTATCAAGGAAATTTTGAAAAAACATAGTGTAAGTATCATTACCATGAGTTCGGAATATAATCTTAAAGACGATTTGTCGACCATCACTATGCAAGTGAGAATGTCCTCGAGAACATCAGAATCCGGGCTGACAAAAGAAATCAAGGAGCTCCCCAAGATAACAGGATTTAAGTTTTACTCATAAGGAATGACCATATGTCTTTTTGAATAAATCACTTCCTAATAACTGCTAAATAAATACTCGCAGCTTTTAAAAACATTTGATAGGAGTCTCAAAGATATCTCATAAGTTTTCAATGCTTTATTCTTCCCATGACCGAATGATATTTATG
The DNA here is from genome assembly GCF_042654485.1 of Falsiporphyromonas endometrii. Taxonomy (NCBI): domain Bacteria; kingdom Pseudomonadati; phylum Bacteroidota; class Bacteroidia; order Bacteroidales; family Porphyromonadaceae; genus Falsiporphyromonas; species Falsiporphyromonas endometrii. Next base: position 7,462 of record NZ_JBHSGO010000163.1, read on the forward strand.
AGTGCATTATTCTTTTGTACAGCAATAGATTATAAGTACCTTTGTAAAGGGTTGGAGATGGCTTAGACCTTTTTGTCAAATAACATCCTCCAAATGATATTGATAGAGAAAGCTTAACTGCGTTATCTCTATTGTGTGGATATGTCAATGGAACCTAATCGGGAATATGCTCCGGTCCTATTGACAAAGATCATACGCAGGCATGAATACTGATAATGACTCGGAGTCCTTCAATATCACAACCCCTAAGATGATTATTTATAAGCAAATTGGTATAATTGGGAGATGACTTAATTATATAAGACAAAAATAAAAACAACTAAACAACAAAAACATTATCAACATGGAATTACCATTTTCAGAATCTTACAAGATTAAGATGGTGGAAAGAATCCGCCGAAGCACAAGAGAACAACGTGAAAAGTGGATCAAGGAAGCTCATTACAACTTGTTCCAACTCAAAGCTGAATATGTTTTCATTGACCTTCTTACAGACTCGGGAACGGGTGCAATGAGCGATAAGCAGTGGTCAGCTCTTATGCTTGGAGACGAAAGCTATGCCGGAGCTTCTTCTTACTATAACATGAAAAAGGCCATTAAAGACATCCTTGGATTTGATTACTTTTTACCAACTCACCAAGGGCGTGCGGCAGAGAATGTATTGTTCTCAACCATCTTAAAAGAGGGAGATGTAGTTCCCGGAAACTCACATTTCGATACAACTAAGGGACATATCGAATTTAGAAAGTGTCAAGCTCCGGATTGTACGATTGATGAAGCTGCAGATACACAATTAGAGATTCCGTTCAAAGGGAATATGGATCCTGACAAATTAGAGAAGATTCTTAAAGAAACACCCATCGAGAAGGTGCCTTGTGTAGTACTTACGGTTACCAACAATACAGCAGGAGGACAGCCGGTATCAATGAAAAATATCAAAGAGATATCAGCTATCTGTAAAAAGTATAATGTACCTTTGATGATGGATTCTGCCCGTTTTGCTGAGAATGCATACTTCATCAAGACTCGTGAAGACGGATATAAGGACAAAACAATCAAAGAGATTGTCAAAGAAATGTACCAATATGCCGACATCATGACTATGTCCAGCAAGAAGGATGCTATCGTTAATATGGGAGGATTTGTTGCTTTCAAAAGTGAAGAGCTTTGGAGAAAGTGCCAGATGTTTTGTATCATGAATGAGGGCTATATCACTTATGGTGGTATGAGTGGAAGAGATATGAACGCATTGGCTCAGGGATTGGACGAAGGTACAGAGTTCGATACATTGGAGACCCGTATTCATCAGGTCGAATACCTTGGTAAGAAACTCGATGAGTATGGCATCCCGTACCAAAGACCTGCAGGAGGTCATGCTATATTCCTCGATGCTAAAAAGATTTTAACGCATGTGCCTAAGGAGGAATTTATAGCTCAGACACTTGGAGTAGAGCTCTATTTGGAAGCCGGTATTAGAGGCGTTGAGATTGGATCTATCCTTGCTGACAGAGACCCTGTGACAAGAGAAAATAGATATCCGAAACTTGAGTTGCTCAGACTTGCTATTCCAAGACGTACTTATACTGACAATCATATGGATGTGATTGCCGCAGCTGTCAAAAATGTGTATGACAGACGTGAAAGTATTACTAAGGGATATGTCATTACTGCCGAACTGCCTGTGATGAGACACTTTACAGTGCAACTTGAGAAAGCTAAATAATTTAGATAATAACAAATCAACAACATTGTTAGATTATAAAAGCATAGTTAATCAATGAAGAAAGACAAAGCAATCTTCGATCTTATTGAGCAAGAACATCAGCGTCAGCTCAAAGGAATCGAACTAATCGCATCTGAGAATTTCGTAAGTGACGAAGTAATGGCTGCTATGGGCAGCTACATGACCAACAAATATGCAGAGGGTTATCCCGGCAAAAGATACTATGGTGGTTGTGAAGTAGTAGACCAAAGTGAAAACATTGCCATCGACCGCATCAAACAGCTTTATGGTGCTGAATGGGCCAATGTGCAACCGCACTCTGGAGCTCAAGCAAACATGGCGGTGCTTTTGGCTTGCCTAAACCCCGGTGATACTTTCATGGGAATGAATCTCGCACACGGAGGTCACTTGTCTCATGGTGCACCTGTAAACAGCTCAGGTATTATCTATAAGCCATGTGGATACAATGTAAAAGAAGAAGACGGACGTGTTGACTACGACCATATGGAAAAGATGGCTCATGAAATGAAGCCAAAACTGATCATTGGTGGTGGATCAGCTTATTGCCGTGAGTGGGATTATAAGAGAATGCGCGAAATTGCTGATAGCATTGGTGCAATCCTTATGATTGATATGGCACACCCTGCAGGTCTAATTGCAGCCGGTTTGCTTGACAATCCTGTGAAGTATGCTCATATTGTGACATCAACAACTCATAAGACACTTCGTGGACCAAGAGGTGGTATCATCCTTCTTGGTAAAGACTTTGAAAATCCATGGGGAAAGAAAACTCCTAAGGGTGTAGTTAAAAAGATGTCTCAACTTTTGGATTCTGCTGTATTCCCGGGAGTACAAGGTGGTCCATTGGAACACGTAATTGCTGCTAAGGCTGTAGCTTTTGGTGAGGCTCTTCAACCAGAATTTAAGGAATACCAGAAGCAAGTTAAGAAGAATGCTGCTGCTATGGCTCAGGCTCTTATGGATAAGGGCTATAAGCTAATCTCTAATGGTACAGACAACCACTGTATCCTACTTGATTTGAGAACTAAGTTCCCGGATCTTACAGGTAAGGTGGCAGAAAAGGCATTGGTAGCTGCTGATATCACATGTAACAAAAACATGGTGCCATTCGACAGCCGTTCACCATTCCAAACATCAGGTATCAGACTTGGTACTCCGGCTATCACAACTCGTGGTGTTAAGGAAGACAAGATGGGCCTTATCGTAGAACTTATAGACCGAGTTCTTTGCGATCCTGAAAATGACACAGTAATCGCAACCGTACGAGCTGAAGTAAATAAGTTGATGAAGGAATATCCTCTATTTGCTTGGTAAAATAACTTAGGTGTCACTATTTAGATTGTGATACCTACACGATACAAAGGGGTGTGCCGAGGTAATACTTGGTACACCCCTTTTCGTTAAAATGACTTATGATAGGGGTGTGTCCAATAAAGTGAAATTGTTGGACAAAAGGGAAGGTACTGGGTGTTGAGGGATGCTATCACCAAAGATGATGTGGAGTTTGAAGTATACTGCCGAAACCGAATACAGAAAATTGGTGGAAAATTTTCTTTGTGTATCAGCCTTAAAACGATACTGTCCCAAAAAAGTGTGTAAGACCCAAGACTATTATCTTTGAAAAAATAAAATAAAACAGTAAAACAGTATGGATCTCACACGAGTACAAATTAAAGAAATTATTTCGAATTGTCTGG
>NZ_JBHSGO010000164.1:0-11227 GCF_042654485.1 Falsiporphyromonas endometrii
ATGGTGTGTTAGATTCTGCGGACATTAAGTGTTTTTATAAGACGCTAAAGTAGTGATATAAAATATATTATGAAAAATTATTCCTAATGACGGTCATTAGAATTTGACGCCTAAAGACAAATCTGGGATTAAGTATAAGTATCAATCAGAAATAGAGCGCCGAAAATCTCGATTGTGACCTTCGGGGCTCCGATTCTTTTGTGTTTATGATGCTGCTTAGATATTAGCTTTTCCTTTGAGACAACGTAAGCTCTCGCTTCTATACCACATTATTTATTGTTGCGTGATGTTTATTACTTCGGGAGTTGGGTGATTTCTTGCAGCCATATATCGCTTACTGCATCGTTTGGCATCCTCAACATTACCTCTTGGCGAAAGAGATAATTATTTGTTGCCAATGGTCAATTTACGAGATTCTTAAGCAATGATATATGGTGTATTAAGAATAATGGCTTCTTATTAAGGTCATTAGATTTTGTCTTTTTACGAAAAATACGGCTTGGTATGACTTTTATTGATAGTCAAAGGGGTTGCATCGTGGTCTATTTGATACAACCTCTTTGGCTATTTTGGTGATTGTTTCTTATGGTTGTTGCACAAAGGAGATCTGCTTTGTCGCTTTCGCATTTCTTTTTGGTCACCTATATGAATACACTCCTTTTAACCATTCACCTACTATTTGTCTCCTATTCTTTTTGCAAGGTCACCAAATTTGCTTGTAACCTTGATAGAATCTAACTTATGCAACAATCTTTTGTTACTTGTTTTCGAAGCTCCTAAGCAGCATTATCTCCTCTTTCCAAAGCTCTTCGTTTGGTGTTTCGAGGATGATTGGCATATTGTCAAATCTTTTGTCTTGCATAAATCTTCTAAAAAACTTCGGATCTATCAGCCCTTGTCCTATGCTGTGATGACGATCCACACGGCTCGCCAATTCTTTCTTGGAGTCGTTGAGGTGGATTGCTTTGAGGTATCGGAAGCCTACCTCTTTTTCGAATTGTTCAAAAACCTCATCGTATTGTTCGTTAAGATCATATCCCGAGGTAAAGGTATGACAGGTATCGAGGCAGACACCGACACGGCTTTTGTCTTCTACTTGGTCGATGATATGCTTCAGTTGCCAAAACTCAAATCCAACATTGGTACCTTGCCCGGCCGTGTTCTCAATCACAGCTGTCACGCCGGTTGTTTTGTCCAGTGCAATATTGATAGATTTTGCCACGATATCGAGACATTTCTCAAGACTAATCTTTTTGAGATAGCTTCCGGGGTGGAAGTTGAGTAGCTTCAATCCCAACTGTTCGCATCTATGCATCTCATCATAGAAAGCAGTTCGACTTTTCTCAAGAGCTTCTGTTTCGGGATGTCCCAAGTTGATCAGATAGCTATCGTGTGGAAGGATATATTCCGGCAAGAATCCATAAGCCTTGCAGTTGGATTTGAACTCTTGGATGTTTTTTTCTGAAAGAGGTTTGGAAACCCAAGCTCTTTGATTGCGTGTAAAAAGAGCAAAGGCGTTTGCTCCTATCTTTTGAGCGTTCAAAGGAGCATTTTCGACACCTCCTGTTGCTGATACATGTGCGCCTATATATTTCATTTGGAAGTTCCTTTGTTTGTAATAATCATATTTGTCAAATCAACAAACTCTTCTACCGAAAGCTGTTCGGGGCGTTTGTTGAATATCTCGTTGGATAGCACCTCCTCTTTGCCCGGGGAAATCATCCCTTTGAGAGAATTTCTTAAGGTCTTTCGCCTCAAGTTGAATGCTGTCTTGACCACTTTCTTAAAATCTTTCTCATCACATCCCAGACAAGTTTTGTCATTGCGTCTTAATCTGATGACGCCACTCTTGACTTTAGGAGGTGGATTAAAGACATTTTCATCGACAGTAAATAGATATTCAACATCGTACCAGGCTTGCAGAAGCACTGACAAGATGCCATAATCTTTGTTTCCGGGAGGTGAAGCAAGTCTCTGAGCCACCTCTTTTTGGAGCATTCCCGTACATAGAGGTATCTGATCTCTATGTTCGAGAAGCTTAAAAAAGATCTGAGAAGATATGTTGTAAGGGTAGTTTCCGGTTAGGGCAAACTTCTGTCCGTTAGGAAATATCTGATCAAGATCCATCTTAAGAAAGTCGGCTGAATAGAGTCTACCATTAAGATTGGGTTTGTGTTGCATAAGATATTCTATACTCTCTTTATCCAGCTCAATGGCATAAAGATCGTGCCCTTTGTCCAAAAAGAATTGTGTCAGTACTCCCATGCCGGGACCAATCTCCAAGATCGGCATCTTACCGAGTGCTTCGTCTACCGTTTCGGCAATGCGTTGGGCAATCGAAAGATCGATCAAAAAGTGCTGTCCCAAGGCTTTCTTTGCTCTTACCTGCTTCATATCTTTAAAATTGTACATATATTTGTACTAAATAATATGTGACGAAGATACCAATATCATTCCATTTGAGATGTTATTTTCGCACAAGTAAGTGGATCTGCAAGGCAATATTTTAGAGCAGGTTGTTGCGCAATCATTTGATTGTAAAATACTTGCAGTTTCATTGCAACAATGAAGACAAGATTTATGAAAGAAGTCAATAAACCCCGGAGTAAGGCAGTATCCGCTTTGAAGATTATCTTGCCATTGGCGTTTGGATTGCTATTGCTTTGGCTTGTTTATCGAAATATGGATTTCTCCCAGATCGGGGAGGCTCTCAAAAACGAAGTTAATTATTGGTATATACTTTTGTCATTGGTCTTCGGACTAATGGCAAATTGCTTTAGAGGTCTGAGGTGGCAGTTGCTTATCGAGCCGCTGGAAGATGTCAAGCCGCGACCCCGAAATGCTGTACTGACCACGCTTGGAACTTATGCTGTCAATATGGCTCTTCCGAGAGCAGGAGAGTTGTGGCGTTGTGCCGAAGAGAGCCGATATGAGAAGCTTCCTTTTACAAAACTTCTGGGCACCCTCTTTATGGACCGACTGATGGATGTAGTCGTAGTAGGGCTTATTGTCCTTGGGGTGATATTCGGTGCCGGCAATTTTTTCCTCAATTTCTTTTCACATCATCAATCTCAATTTGCTTTCCAAAACATACTGGCCATCTTCACTTCGATTTGGCTATATGTAGGATTTGTATGCCTCTTTGTGATAGGTGTGTTTTGCTTTAAGCATTTTAGAAACACAAAGGTGATGACGAAAATAGTCGAGGCGGTATCAAAAGTATTGGAGGGATTGTACTCAATATGGAAGATGGATCGTAAGGGACTCTTTATCCTATATACTATCTTGTTGTGGGTAGGGTATTTCCTGTACTTCTATATCACGTTCTTTGCCTTCCCTTTTATGAGCAACTTAGGATTGGGTGCTGCGATAGTGGCATTTACAATGGGTAGTATAGCTATGGCTGTTCCCGTACAGGGAGGTATTGGGGCATGGCACTTTATGGTCATCAACACACTTATAGCTTACGGAATATCGAGTGTCAATGCCGCTACATTTGCACTCGTTGTGCATACAATCCAAACTTTATGGATAACTTTAGTCGGTTTTATATCAATCATGGTATTGCCGATCCTAAATAAAGGTTACATACGAAAGGCCTCTTCCACTAATGAAGAGCCTGTAGAATAAAAAATTTTAACACAAACAAACTATGGCCACAGAGATCAAATCACTGAAACCAAATGCTGTATGGTCGTACTTCTATGAACTGACACAGCGACCACGTCCGACATTTCACTCTCAAATCGTAGGTAAATATATCTTCGAAGAAGGCAAACGCTTGGGATTGGATACGGAGATGGATGAAATTGGCAATGTCATCATCAGAAAGCCGGCTACTCCCGGAATGGAGGGTAAACCGACAGTTACGTTCCAGGCACATATGGATATGGTACCCCAGAAGGATGCTAATATAGAGCATGACTTTGAGAAAGATCCTATCGATGCTTACATTGATGGAGATTGGGTAACAGCTCGGGGTACGACTTTGGGTGCAGATGATGGCATGGGTGTTGCTTTGGCTTTGGCTATCATGGCTGATAAAGACATTAAGCATGGACCAATAGAGGCTCTTATCACAGTCGACGAAGAGGTCGGTATGGATGGAGCAAACAATCTTCAGCCCGGATTTTCAAAAGGAGATATCCTTATCAATATTGACTCAGAAGCGGAAGGTCAGCTTTTCGTAGGTTGTGCCGGTGGCGTTGATGTCAATGTATCATTAGAATATAAAGACGAATGTGAATGTCCTGCTTCTGATGTTGCTTTTAAAGTGTCTCTTTCCGGACTTAAGGGTGGTCACTCCGGACTTGATATCAATATCGGAAGAGCAAATGCCAATAAACTAATCAACCGTTTCCTAAAAGAGGCTGTGGAATATTATGGCGCTCGTCTGGCATGGTTGGAAGGCGGATCTCTTCGCAATGCCATCCCAAGAGATGCTACTGCCATTATTACAATGACAGATGATGAGAATATCTCTGCTCTTTGGGAGCTTGTTTCTGACTATCAAGATCTCTTTAATGAAGAGTTTAAGGGAATAGAAAACAATATTATCTTTAAGATAGAGAAGGTAGAGACTCCAAAAACCCTTATACCGGAAGAAATTCAAGATGCATTGATCAATAGTGTCGAAGCTTGTGTCAATGGAGCGATCTCTATGCTTACAGATTTCCCGGGAACAGTCGAATCTTCAACCAACTTGGCCAAGATTATAGCTCATGATGGTAAGGTGGATATTGTCTTTTTGGTAAGAAGCTCCAGCGAATCAAGAAAAGAATGGGTTGCTTCGGCTCTCGAAAGTGCCTTTACCCTTGGTGGATTTAAGGTAGAGTTTGAGGGTAGCTACAATGGTTGGCAGCCAAATATTAAGAGTAAGGCTCTTGAAATGTTGCGCAAGAGCATTGTCAAGGTGTATAAGAAGGAGCCGGAAGTGTTGGTGATGCATGCCGGATTGGAATGTGGTATCATCCAGGGTGTAATGCCCAATATGGATATGATCTCCATAGGCCCGGAAATCAAGTCTCCTCACTCACCGGAAGAGAAGGTACTAATCTCTTCTGTTGAAAAACTTTGGTATGTGTTGACAGACGCATTAGAAAACTTATAAAGATTTACAAACAATCTCCAACCGGGTGCATATTGTTGCTCTCGGTTGGTTTGTATTTATATAGATGCTCGTACGATGGATAATGGACCCTGCCTGAGAAGGGTAGACGATCTTTCAATCACAAAAGACGAGGTATATTAATTATAAAAAACCACTAACTTATATGAAGACAGCTTATGTTTTTCCAGGTCAAGGTGCCCAGTTTGTAGGTATGGCCAAAGACCTTTATAATTCCAATGAAACAGCTAAGAATTTGCTTGAACGTGCCAATGAACAACTTGGATTTAGAATCACAGATATCATGTTTGACGGTACAGCAGAAGAGCTTAAGCAGACGAAAGTTACACAACCGGCAGTCTTTTTGCATTCTGTCGTATTGGCCCTGATGATGGGTGATGAGCTAAAACCCGATATGACAGCAGGACACTCTCTTGGCGAATTTTCAGCCTTGGCAGCGGCAGGAGCTCTTAGCTTTGAAGAGGCCTTAGACCTTGTGAGCAAACGTGCTATGGCAATGCAGAAAGCTTGCGAAAAGCAGCCCTCAACAATGGCAGCCATATTAGGATTGGATGACAACGTGATCAAAGAGGTGGTAAATGGTATCACAGATACAACTGTGGTAGCTGCTAACTTCAACTGCCCGGGGCAGGTCGTTATATCCGGTACCATAGAAGGAATAGACCGTGCTTGCGAACAACTAAAAGCTGCAGGAGCAAAACGTGCTCTTAAGTTGGCTGTAGGTGGAGCTTTCCACTCTCCTTTGATGGAACCCGCAAGAGCCGAATTGGCAGAAGCTATTGACAATGCAAAGTTTATAACTCCTAAGTGTCCAATCTATCAGAATGTGACAGCGAAGCCTTCAACAGACCCTGTGGAGATAAAAGAAAACTTGATAGCTCAGCTGACTTCTCCGGTAAGATGGACAGAAAGTGTACAAGCTATGATAGGTGATGGAGCTGAAAAGTTTGTTGAACTCGGACCGGGTAGCGTTTTGCAGGGACTAATCCGTAAGATAAATAGGAACGTTGAATTAGAAGGCCGTCAGTAAAACATAGAATAACGGGGACATTACTTCGTTGCCTGCAAGTCGAAAGATCGATCACGTACACAAGTACGCTCGCTCCCTTTCGCTTTTGGCGCCTTGTACTGTCCCCGTTTTTCTATGTTTCTTTGATCTAATCTTTGCAACCTCTTTTCTGTCATTTCTTATTACTTCGTTGCCTGCAAGTCGAAAGATCGATCACGTGCATAAGTACGATCGGTCTCTTTTACTTTTATTCATATCAAACCTGTAATAATAGGTACAGTACAAGGCGTCAAGCCTTCGACGTGAAGGGAGCATACATTTGTATGTGACCAAACTCGAATGTCGCCGACAACGCCGTAATGTGCTATTATTACAGGTTTTGGCGTCTTGTAGTGTCCTCTTTTTTTCATGTTTCTTTGATCTAATCTTTGCAACCTCTTTTCTCATTTCTTATTACTTCGTTGCCTGCAAGTCGAAAGATCGATCACGTACACAAGTACGCTCGCTCACTTTCGCTTTTATTTATATCAAACCTGTAATAATAGGTACAGTACAAGGCGTCAAGTCTTCGACGTGAAGTGAGCATACATTTGTATGTGACCAAACTCGAATGTCGCCGACAACGCCGTAATGTGCCATTATTACAGGTTTTGGCGTCTTGTACTGTCCCCGTTTTTCTATGTTTCTTTGATCTAATCTTTGCAACCTCTTTTCTGTCATTTCTTATTACTTCGTTGTCTTTAATTCAAAAAGATAGACTTATACTATTGAAAAATCAGATGATTAAACATTTTAGAAATGCCTTGGATACCAATGGTGTCCTAAACGATATTCTTTAAAATAGGCTGTATGCAATGAGATAAGGGATCAATAGTCACTTGTCTATAAGATCATTTTTGGAGGGGATCCCCTCCTATGCAGATTCGGGCTCCTCGAGAGGAGGTGAAAAGGGCTCATTTATCCATTTGTAAAGGTCTATTTTTAGTGAAAATGTTTAATCTGAGCGATTCCGTTAAGTTTGATAGATGCCATGGGTGTTTCGCTACTTGTTTGAGGTGATGAAGTAGGAGTACTGTAATTAGCGCAGTCCGGATCCGTATCTCCACGGCATTCTGAGAAGTACCAAGAAAGCTCTTGATGTGCAGATTTTGCTTGAGATTGCGGAAGAACGTCTCAATCTTCCAACGAGAGTGATAGAGCTGTGCAATGGTGTCGGTAGCATGCTTGAAGTCATTGGTTAGCAGCTCGATTACATAATCATTGGGATGTAAAACAGCTATCCTGCTGATCTTCTTTTGATATTTGTCCTTCGTTTGGACTCCTGTAAGCAACACCTCCTCGTCAATAAGTATCTCTTGAGAGGTATGCTCGGGTAGATCTCTTTCGCGAACTGAATCAAATAAGAGGTTACTCTTCCTCCTGACAACGAAAAGGATATCCTTGCTATCCCAAAGATTGAGTAGCTCCGTGTCGCTATAAATAACAATGGTTTCAGGAGCAAAATGGAGTTGTTTAGCCACGGTATTGTCTGCCCCTTTGCCATCTGATATGCAGACAAACTCTGGTAGAAGTGTCTCATAATCAAGTATTGTGTGCATCTTCACGGCTCCCTTGGTATGCGTGTACAAAGCCCAATCATACGTACTGATACAGAGAGACATTAACGTTGAGTCTAAGAGCACCACTTTGGACTTGAGACGCTTTTTGATGTGCTTGAGCATGCCCTTCTGTCCAAAATGTTCCAAAAGAGCGTAATAAACCTCCTCGAAGAACTTTGATGTCCTCTTCCTATTCTGATAACCGATGTTCGACTTGAAGGGGGCACGACACAACCCCAGGTGGTTAAGGTTACCTGTGGCAGATTGCAACCTCTCAGATATCTGCCGTAAGGAGACGCTCCCCGAGAATTGACTAAAATCATAGTTACTAAGTGGCTCCAGGAATTAAAGCCCTTAGAGTGCTTGTCTGTATTGTGCTTTTTGACAAGACGTTGGATAATATCGCGAGGAATTAAGCGTATAACTTGAGCGAAAAGTGTTATGTTAGCCATGAAAAGGGTGGTTTGTGCAGCTCTTGGAGTTGTCTTTTTTGTTTTCACAAACCTATCCTTTTCTTGTTATCCGAACAAAACGTTTAGGACACTATTAATCTTGAACCTCTTTCTTCCTCCCCAACTATCTCACTCGAAAAAGATTGATCTCCGATAAGAGATCGTGAGTTTAATATAACAACTATTGAAGTCAGACCATCTGTTCCCTTTTGAGTTTACAAAGCGATGAGCATCTTATTAAACTATAAGATACTTGTTGTTGCAACCTAACTTCGAGCAACTGTTGCTTTAGATCCGATCTTGAGGAGCTTATCCTATTCTTTTATTCCAATCGGTTGGATGATGTGATTCTCTATTCTTGACCTTATTAACTACCATCAAGATCTAAAGTGATAAAATATATAAAATACTTATTAATATTTTATAGCTGATCAGAGATACCTTATGAAGGACTATTTGGTATATTAACTTTTGTATAAGAGATATACATTGCTTATTGATACAGTATTTGATCCTAGAATAGAGCATAGGTCTCTTGATGTGTTTTATATGAATATCTATTTATTTACTTAATATCAATATGAATTAATCTTTTATATAGTTTTTTACTAATGTATTTTTATATATATTTGTAGTGGTGTTACCATTAAATGATAGTAATCGTAACTAAAAGCGGTCATTTTTTGTTCATCTAATGGTTGATTTGCCTTCTGTAAAGTGAATATGATTAAATAGGTATCCTATTTGAATAACCTTCGGGCATTAAGTTAGGGGTCTTCTTGGTGTCTGGAGGATGATATGTTTAAGACTCTGTTATCTTTTGTTAATTTCTATGAGAATGTCATTATTACCAAAACTATTATTGTTAGCTTTTGGATGCATCTTAGGCATGAATGCTCAAGGTGAGACATTTCCACATTCATTTGTTGTCAAAGAGTATCAAGGTGCTATGACCGTAGTCCCTGTGGATAAACTTCACAAGATTACTTTCGGCAACAATGGGGTCTCTTTGCATTTGAATGATCCATCCAACACCGAAAAGTTTAAGACTGTGTTTGATTATGGAGATGTCGCGGTCTGTTTTTTTTCTAATCAATTTGCTCCTACTCATATTGATTGTCTTGATGATGAGAGTATGACATCTATCAAAGTGGTTGTTCGGGGTGATGATCTCTATTTAATAGGTTTACAATCCAAAAGTTGTGTAAAGATCTACTCCATAGGTGGTTTGTTGCACTTAAGTTGTAGAGATTTTGATCCGGATCAGTCTATCAATATAGGTTCCCTACCGGATGGTATGTATATTTTAGTTGTTAATTATCAAGTAATAAAATTTATAAAGTAGGTGCCATGTTTAGTATTAAAAGAAAAAATTTTCCTTTGTTGTTGTTAGGATGCATATTGTTTTGCTCCTTTTCGTTTGTTAATGCTCAAAGCAATTCGACCTCTCCTAAAAGATCGGTTATATTCTTGCATTCGATGAATCCTTTGACCTATTGGTCTAGTCAGATCGATAGTATTGTCTTTCTCGATTATGAGGCAGATCTTAAGACATCCATTGAGGTTACTCCGGTCTTGGATACGGTGGGTAAGGCTCACGTCATTATCCCGGAATGTGGTCCCGACGTGACTTTTGCCAAGTTTGTTTTGCCTGAGGATTATAAGGTTAATCCGGAATGGAACGATGAAGATATCTGGGCTTATATGTCCTCTGACATTGCTTACAATATCGATCCTCACAAGTCATATGACCTAACCGGTCTTCAGCGTACAGAAACTTATGTTGCTATGATTGCCGGGGTAGACAAGTATGGATATTTGGGCAAGCCATATAAGTATGAATTTACGATGCCGGATTATAAATTGGAAGGTGATCCTGTGGTCGATGTAAAGTTTTATGATCCGACGACAGTCGGCATAACAGTTGACCTTGTGCCCAATGATGATTGTATGGGCTATTTCTTTTTTGCAAGTGAACCTGTTGATCCCGACAAGGAAGAGTTTGGTCTTAAGTTGAAGCAAAGGGTTATTGCATTTGGCAAAGACTTTAAGAATCCCGGCAGCCCGTATATGCGACCTGTCAAGGGGTTGGTGTACAATAGCTTTTTGCCGAGTTCGGACTATGCCCTCTATCTTGTGATGGTGGATGCCAATGGTCAGTATTCTGATCTTATTACACATCCATTTAGGACAGCCAATAAGGGTACCGACAAGGAAGCTAAGACTCATGTTGAGGTAAGTGAAATAACTGCTACATCTGCACGTGTGAAGGTGACTCCTGACGAAAACACATCTGTATTCCGCTCTTTCCTAGTGGTCAAAGAGCTTTATGATACAGACAAAGAACTAAGAGAGTATGTAGATAGTAGGATGGATGAGCCCAACTCAATGTACAACCCTTTGATGGTCGACCCGGATGATTGGGTTTGGAACGATTTGTACAGTGACACCGAATATTACGTTGTAAGCCGTGCCAAAAATGCACTCTCAGAATGGGGTCCTTTGCAGAAGGTAGTCTTTAAAACACTTCCTTCGAATGCTCAATCATTTTCTTTGAGGGGTCTTTCCAAGGAAGAGAGTGTTATATTGAGGGGGTCTTCTGAAGAAGAGCCCGACAAAGTGGAGGTAATCGATATTCGCAAAAGATAATCGTTTTGATTTTACATTCATCGATTAGATAGGGTAATGTAATTCTGTAAGAGGGTCGGGTTGGAATGACAAACTCGACCCTTTTTTGTCTTCGGATCGGAGTCCAATAGGTAAAGATGGATGCAAGAGATTTCGATCAGTCTCTGCGGTGGGAATGGTGTGTCATGGGTATCTTCTCAGGGTATCATCTCTATCCTGCTAGAGGCACCATCCATAAGATTCTCCGAATGATATGTATGGAGAGATATGAGAGGGGGATAGTGTAAAGATACTGTCCCAAAAAAGTGTGTAAGACCCAAGACTATTATCTTTGAAAAAATAAAATAAAACAGTAAAACAGTATGGATCTCACACGAGTACAAATTAAAGAAATTATTTCGAATTGTCTGGC